>DASTDG010000124.1:0-3762 GCA_035710475.1 Chthoniobacterales bacterium
CAAAGTGAATTCACGCGCAATCGCATTCGCTCATTCATGACGCGGGTGCCGTGCAAAACCTGCGGCGGCGCGCGGCTGAAGCCGGAGATCCTCGCGGTGACGATCAAAAGCAAATGGAGCCGCGACGCCCTTGTCCCGGACGAACCGGCGCGAGGGCGCGCCGGCTCCAGCGAGCTGAACATTCATCAATTCAGTGAGCTTAGCGTCGAGGCAGCGGCGCGTTACATCGACAAACTCGAGTTGAGCGCGCAGCAGGAGGCGATCGTGGCGGACGTGGTGCATGAGATCCGGTCGCGCTTGGAGTTTCTCGTCGAGGTCGGTCTGGGTTATCTCACGCTCAATCGCGAGAGCGGGACTTTGAGCAGCGGCGAAGCGCAACGGATCCGGCTGGCGACGCAGATCGGCTCGGGTCTCGCCGGCGTGCTCTACGTTCTCGATGAGCCGAGCATCGGCCTACATCAGCGCGATAACGCGCGGCTACTCGGCACGCTGAGAAAACTGCGCGACCTCGGCAACTCAGTCATTGTGGTCGAGCACGACGAGGAAACGATTCGCGCCGCCGATCACATTGTCGATCTTGGACCTGGGGCGGGACCGCGCGGCGGCGAGATTGTGGCCGAGGGGACACTCGAAAATATTTTGCGCGCGCAAACTTCTCTGACGGCCGATTATCTCTCCGGACGTTTGCGCATTCCTGTTCCGAAGCAGCGGACAAGACCGCGGTCGATTCGCAGCGCGGACGTGAAGAATGCGGAAGGCTGGCTGGTGCTCGAAGGCGCGGCGGAAAATAACCTTAAAAGGATCGAGGTCGTATTTCCGCTCGGTTGCTTGATCTGCGTGACAGGTGTTTCCGGCAGCGGCAAATCCACGTTGGTCGATGACATCCTGCGCCGGGCGCTGTTTCGCCGGTTCTACAATTCGAAAGACAAACCGGGCGCTTTCCGCGCACTGCGAGGGGTCGAGCAAATCGACAAGGCGATCGTGATCGACCAAAGCGCGATCGGCCGCACGCCCCGGTCAAATCCGGTGACCTACACGGGCGCGTTCGGGCCGATCCGCGAATTGTTCGCGCAATTGCCGGCGGCGCGTGTGCGCGGCTACGACGCCGGGCGGTTCAGTTTCAACGTGAAGGGCGGCCGTTGCGAGAATTGCGAAGGCGGCGGGCTGATCAAGATCGAGATGCATTTTTTGCCGGACGTTTATGTCCAATGCGAAGTGTGCCGCGGCCAGCGCTACAATCGCGAGACGCTCGAGATCACCTACAAAGGCAAAAACATCGCCGATGTGCTCAATCTCACCGTCGACGAGGCGGCGCGGTTTTTCCGAAATATTCCTGGTGTGGCTGATAGATTGAACGCGCTGCTGGACGTCGGGCTTGGTTATCTGCAGCTCGGGCAGTCAGGAACTACTCTCTCGGGAGGCGAAGCGCAGCGCGTGAAGCTGGCGGCGGAGCTGGCAAAAAAAGCGACTGGCCGGACAGTCTACATTTTAGACGAGCCCACGACGGGGCTGCATTTCGCCGATATCGAGAAGTTGCTGCAAGTGCTGATGAAAATCCGCGACGCCGGAAATACGCTTATCGTCATCGAACACAACCTGGAGATTGTTAAATGCGCGGACTGGATCATCGATCTCGGTCCCGAGGGAGGCGAGCGCGGCGGCGAAGTGGTCGCAGCCGGTCCGCCGGAGGCGATTGTCGACGTGGCAAAGAGTTACACCGCGCAATATCTGCGGCCGCTGTTGCAAAAGCGATGAGAACTCCGGCACTGGTTTTGTCTGCATTGTTGTCGATCTTGTTGGGGCGCGCCACGCGCGCGGACATTTCTGCTCAACTTGCTGCGGCGAGCGCACCGCTGGTCGAGGGGATTCCCGAGGTCGCGGTGGTTCGGCTGCGTGCTTTGCTGACCCAGAATCTGAAGGTGGAAGACTGGCGCACCGTCGCGGAAAAACTGGCCGAGGCACTGGTGGCCACCAAACAACCGCAGGAGGCACTCACGGTTTTAAGCGATCCACGGCTGCGCAACGTCACCGCAGCAGTATTTTGGCGAGCACAGGCACTCGCCAGCTTGCAACGATGGGCGGAAGCATTGTCCCTGTATGCACAGGTCGCGCGCGATCAAGAATCGCCGCTAGGGGCTGAGGCAATCTTCGGGCAAGCGCAAGCACTGCGTGCCTTGGATCGCAACGATGAAGCACTCCAAGCGCTGAACAACTTATTCGCCAACAAACAATGGGCGACGCAGGCGCGGTTGCGCGCGGCAGAATTGTACGTCGCGAAGAACGATGCGGCCAATGCGCGTCGAGTACTGGACGAACTGCAACCGACAAATGCCGCAGAGCGAAAACAGCGCCGCCTTCTCCGCGGCCGACTCGAGCTGTTGCTGAAGAAACCAGATCGCGCGCTCGATGCATTCGAAGGGCTGCTGAAAAAACCGGAAAACGTCAGTCACACGATTCTCATCGCCGCTCTCTCTGGAATCGCGGACGCACATCTGCAATTGAATACGCCGGAATCGGGCGACGACGTGCTGGAGAATTTCATCGAGCGCCATCCGCAGGATGTCGATCTTGCGTTGGTTTTTGCCAAGCTCGACGAGCTGTATCGGGCGGAACGGAAGATTTCACGGACGGAACTGGAGCGCTGGGCACGTGACCCAAGCCAACCGCGGCGCGGTTTGGCGCAATGGTATCTCGCGCGCCTCGACCTGCGCGCCGGGCGGCGGGACCGGGCGATGGAATCATTCGCGGCAGTCCGCCGCAGCGAAACCAAATTCGCCGAGCTCGTTCCCGCGCTGTTGGAGTACGCGCAGCTCACGCTGGAGGAGGGCGATCTCAGCAGTGCATTAGGCATTCTCAATGACGCGCGCGCTCTGCAACCCAACCCGACGCTCCGCGACCGGATCAACCTTCTCGCAGCAGACGTGCAGTACCGGATGAAGCGTTTCGAATCAGCAACGGCAATCTTCGAGCAAGTCGCCCATTCTAACTCGCCGTGGTCAAAGCTGGCGCTCTTCAATGCGTCCATTGGCTGGTTGCGAGTGGGCAATTACGCCCGGTTCATGGCCGACTACGCGAATTTCGAACAGCAAGGAGGTGACGCCGATTCGGGAACGCGGTTGCGACTGGAGGAAGGTTTGATGCAGGCGATGAAAAGCGATCCGAAAGCGGCCGAATCGCTGGCGAATTTCGTGCGCGAATTTCCGCGCGACCCGCATGTTTCAGAGGCATGGGTCGGGCTGGCGGAACTAGCGTTTCATTCTACGCCGCCGCGGCTTGATGAGGCGAAAAAGGACCTAGCCCAGGCGGCGGCGGCAAATCTCACTCCAGCAGCGACGGAGCGCGCGGATTACCTGATGATTTGGATCGAAGACGCGAGCAGCGGCAACGAGGCGAGAGTGATCGAGCTGGCAAACCGTTTTCTCCAACAGCATGCCGACTCGCGCTACGCGGCCGACGTGCGCATGAAGTTAGCCGAGACCTACTATCGGTGGCACGATTTGCCCAACGCGCAGACGCAATTCGAATTGATCGCGCAACAAAATCCGGGGAGTCCGTTGGCGGAAAAGGCCTTATTTTTCGCGGCTGAATCAGCCGTTGCCAGCATGGGCGCGCACTCGCTCGATCGCGCCCTTGTTCTGCTCGATCAAGTAGTGCGGCTGAATGGGGAGCTGAAGTGGAGCGCGCGCAGTGAAGAGGCGGTGGTGGAGCGCAAGCTCGGCAAACCGCAGGATGCGTCATTGCTTTACGACGAAGTGCTGAAAG
>DASTDG010000125.1:0-3730 GCA_035710475.1 Chthoniobacterales bacterium
ATCGCCGACGCCGATCCGGCAAACGTAGTTCTGCTTGAGATCGAGCCGGAAAAACAAAAGACGCGCGTCGATTTTGCCGCGACGCAGACGTTGCTCGGGATTAGGCCCGTGTGTGTGACAGATGTAAAGCAACGCGGTCGCGAATTATTCTATCGGCGCGACGACAACGAGACACGAATCACGCGCATCTACAATCGCGTCATTTTCGACGAACTATCACGGCGGCACGACATCGATCTGGCGTTTCGGTTTCAGGATGAGCTCGATGTCACCTGGGTCGGCCACCCGAATTGGTATTTCCGCGTCAGCAAACATTCCTTGCCGTTCTTGAAGACCGAGCATACGTCGCCAGCGTTTTTCGCCGACCAATTTCCGGATGACGAAAAGATCGACGATTACGTGTTGAAACCGCTCTATTCCTTCGCTGGTCTCGGCGTCGACATGGAGCCGAGCTGCGAAAAACTTGCTGGCCTAACAAATCCGCACGATTGGATTCTGCAAAAGAAAGTGGAGTACGCGCCGTTCGTGCCGACCGTCGACGGCCACCGGTCCAAAGCCGAGATCCGGATGATGTTTGTCTGGCCGGAAGAAGACCGCGAGCCAACGCTGGTGAACAATCTCGTCCGAATGAGTCAGGGGAAAATGATGGGCGTGGACTTCAACAAAGACAAGACTTGGGTCGGCTCAAGCATCGCGCTGCACGAGAGCTGACCCGTCCGCCCCGGCTTTAGGTAACGACGACACTCGTCGCGCGGCGCGAACTTAGCGGCGGTGCCAGGCAAGGAGCACGTTTTTGCGGCGCAATTTGCACGCATCGCTGACGAGCCTGAACCGGAGCGTGTCCCCGCTGCGCATAAAATGATAAACGCCTTCCCCGTCGCAGCCTTTTGGTCTGATGCCGCCGACCCGCACGAGCGTGACGGTGTCGCCGGTAACGCTCCACCTGCCCCAGGCATCGCGCTGGCCGTGGTGATTAAGATCGACATCGAAGGTTCCGTCGGCCTTGATCATCCAGACGGTGCCGAGGGAATTCGTCCATGTGCCGATGAGCGGCGGTCTTAGCAACATCGGATGGGTCGCGCAGGCAGCAAGGGCCGACATCACAACCGCGCCCATGAACATTCGGAATGAGAAATATTTTGTCATGCCGCCGACTCTGCCTAACCGCTCTCGCGACTGCAAGTCGATCACCGGCGGCGCCATAACTTTACTCCACCCCTGCGCTTCGTACTTTAAGGTGTGTCGGCCATCTCCGAGGACCAAATCAAAGAAGCGCTAAAGTCTGTCAAATATCCGGGCTTCACGCGCGACATCGTATCGTTCGGCCTGATCCGCTCGGTCCAGATCGGGGACGGCGAAGTCAAGGTGCAGCTCGCGCTTGCCACGAATGATCCAAACGTGCCGGCAACGATTAAAACTGATGCCGAGCGAACCTTACGCAGTCTGCCCGGTGTGCAGAGCGCGAAAGTGTTGATCGACATCCATGCTCCGCCTGGTGGCGCCGCCGCCGGCGCTGTGGCAGCGCACATTCCCGGTGTCAAGCACGTTATCGCTGTCGCGAGTGGGAAGGGTGGTGTCGGCAAGTCGACGGTCGCGGCAAATCTCGCGGTCGCACTCCAGCAAACGGGTGCGCTGGTTGCGATTTGTGACTGCGACATCTACGGCCCGAGTATTTCGCTCATGTTTGGCACGCGCGAGCGGCCGATGGCCACAGACGAGAACAAGATTGTCCCGGTCGAGCAGTACAACCTCAAGCTCATGTCGATGGGACTCCTCCTCGATGACACGTCGCCAGCGATTTTGCGCGGACCCATGGTGACCCGTTATACACAACAATTTCTCCGGCAGGTCGACTGGGGTGAGCTCGATTATCTGGTGCTCGATCTGCCACCCGGCACCGGGGATATCCAGCTCACCATCGTGCAGACGGTCGCCCTTTCCGGCGCCATTATCGTCACGACCCCGCAGGAGGTGGCGCTAATCGATGCGCGCAAGGCCGCGACCATGTTCGAAAAAGTCAACGTGCCTGTGCTTGGGCTGGTCGAGAACATGAGCTACTTCGTTTCGCCATCCGATGGTAAGCGCTACGACATCTTCGGCAGCGGCGGGGGCGAGCGGGAAGCGAAACGGCTGCGCGTTCCATTGTTAGGCCAAATCCCGATCGATATCCCAACCCGCGAAGCCGGTGATCGCGGCGTACCGGTGACAGCGGAAGATCGACAATCACCGGTGGCGGCGGAGTTCGCCCGGATCGCGCGGAGAATCCGCGAAACACTGCTGTAACAGAACGGTCACTTGATTAAATAGGTATGGCTGATGCTACGTCAGACTTTGATCGGAAACATAATCAGTTATTGACCGATTCTGAGTTTTATGGAAAACAAGCCGGGTATGCCTGCACATGAGGATCGGGCCGAGTTCGTCAAGAACTCCGTCCTCTATAAGGAATTCCTGGCCGAGCGAGAAGAGATTCTCAAGCACAAGTGGATCGAGAGCGAGAAAGCCGGCAAAGACATCGGCTTCGAACGCGCGCTGCTCGACTGGATCGTCAAACATCGCTCGAACTGGCGTGAGAAACGAATAAAGGAGGCTCGCACCGCGAAGGCGACCTCCTGAAATTCGCTCTCCTTTAACGCGATCCCGCGAGGTCGCCAAGGAATGCGATGAACCGGAAGACACAGGATCCTTCTGCCGCCGTCCAGATCCTGGACGCGGATGCGATCCAACGCGCGGTGCGGCGCATCGCGCACGAGATCGTTGAGAACAATCGCGAGCTGAAGTCGATCGTGCTCGCGGGGATCCCTTCCCGCGGGGTCGAGCTTGCATCGCGAATCGCCGGCGCAATACGCTCGATCGCGAAGATCGACATTGATTCCGGAGTCATCGATGTCGCGATGCACCGCGACGATATCGGGAGGCGCGCCGACTTACCGGTTGTGCGTGCGTCGAAGCTGCCGACCCCGCTGGAAGGGCGCACCGTCATCATAGTCGATGACGTGCTTTACACCGGTCGCACAATCCGCGCGGCGATGGACGCGATGAATTCCTTCGGACGGCCAGCGCGGATTCAACTCGCGGTCCTTATTGATCGCGGCCATCGCGAACTGCCGATTCGCGCCGATTACGTCGGCAAGAATTTGCCAACGGCGCCGAGTGACAAAATCCGCGTTCAACTCGAGCAAACCGATGGCGAACTGAACGCTGTGTGGTTGGTGAAGCAATGAGTGTGAACGCGCGGTTTCTGGGTAGCGCACGCGTCTCGCGTGCTGGCGAGCGCGTCCTCGCGCTCGCGAACTTTTCTTTTGATTTCGCTGCGAACGAGATTGGCACACGCAAGAAAAGATTGTTTCGGCGAGACGCCGAAACCAGCAAGCGAGACGCGTGCCCTACCCAGACAACATGACCACGCATTGGACGCGCAAGGATCTCCTCGGTTTGCGCGAGCTTTCGGCCGACGAGATCAACGTCGTGCTGGAAAGCGCCGACGCCTTCAAGGGAGTCGGTACCCGCGAGATCAAAAAGGTCCCAGCGCTGCGCGGCAAAACGCTGGTGAACCTTTTTGTGGAGCCGAGCACGCGCACCCGCACCTCGTTCGAGTTCGCTGCCTATCGATTGAGCGCTGACGTCATTAACATTTCAGCGAGCACGTCGAGCCTGACGAAAGGCGAGACGTTGAAGGACACGGCGCGCAATCTCGAAGCTTTGCACGCCGATATCCTGGTGCTGCGTC
>DASTDG010000126.1:0-9072 GCA_035710475.1 Chthoniobacterales bacterium
CGACTTGGTCACTGACCTTCTGAATCTTCCTATCCTGCTCTTTAATCCGCGTAACGAGCGCGCCGACATCCTTCTTTAGCTCCGCAATGGTTGCTTGCTGTTCCTGCACTTTGCGGTGCTCTTTCAGGAACTCGTTTAGTAACATCGCGTTCACCGCGTCATAGCGGACGCTGTAGATCTCGCCCTTACCGTCGCGTACCACGAGGTCCGGATTAACTTCGGCAACGTCCTCAGCAATCAGCCCGAACTGTGATGTGGCGGTTTTGTCGCTCTTGTAATTGAAAGTAACCGGCCGCAGCGCCAGGAGCGCCTCGCTCGCTTTCTCCATACGTTGGATGTTGTCTTTGTACCGGCGGGAAGAGCTGACAGTGCCGAGTTGTCCAGCCGAGTCGATGACGACGTTAACCGCGTTCGCATTTTGCGTCGTTACTCCGCGAATGCTGTCGATGAAACAGGTGCCACTCACGTTCGCGCCGGGGAGTCCAATGGCGATGACGTCGCTGGCCGTCGTAACAGCTATGCCCGCGTTCGCCCCGATAGCGATATTCGCGTTGCCGCTGCCGCTGTTGATAAGAGCATTGAACCCGAGAGCTGTGTTATTACCGCCGCTGATATTGAGCTCGAGTGCCTCGGCGCCGACGCCAGTGTTACCGTCGCCGGTTGTGTTCGATATAAGCGCCTTATATCCGAACGCGCTGTTGTGGCCGGCTGTGTTGCTAAACAGAGCTCGAAAGCCAAAGGCACTTATCTCCTCGCCAATCGTGCTCGCAGCTGCCGCCTCACTTCCGACGGCGGTATTGCCGATCTCAACGGTGTTGCTGACAAGCGCGCGATAACCCACCGCTGTGCACGCGCTGCCGGTCGTATTGCTGAACAAAGACGCCCACCCGACGGCGGTATTAGTCCCAGCGTTGTTGTGGAATAACGCACCGTTACCGATTGCTGTGTTGCGGCTGCCGGTGGTGTTGGTGAACAGTGGCTCAAATCCAAAGGCCGCGTTCATTATGCCGCTGGTGTCATTAAACAGAGAGCGGTAACCCATGGCCGTGTTAAAGCTGCCGCCCTTATCGTTAAACAGGCTTTGGAATCCAACGCCGCTGTTCCCATTGCCGGCGGTATCGTTAAACAGGCTTTGGAACCCTAAGCCGCTGTTCGCACCGCCGCTGGTCAGATGAGCAAGCACCGCGAAACCCTCGGCCGTGTTGCCATTCGGCAGAATGCCCTCGGGGTCGCTAGCTTGCGTAAGAAGCGGCAGGCCAAGACAGGCCAGCAGCGTTAAAAGAGTGTGATGAAGTAAAGTGCGCATTCGATTGATCCCTTCGTCCCGCTTGTTCAACATTGTTGTAGCGCGCAATCAGAGAAAAGAGGCCGCGGGCAAACTCCCCAGCTCCGACCGTACGCCCATTGATTTGCGTGCAACCCTTACGAAAAAGTCCGGCTCGTCAACATTAAACCGCAGGACTCAGTTCGGATCCGGCAGAGAAGGTTGTTCGATCGCCAAGCCGCGTTCGCGGAGCGAAGCAGCTACAGTCGCACGAAGAAATTCGCGAGCTGCGTGCGCACGGCGGAAAACGAAACGCGTTCGAGAGCGCGCCACTGCGATTCCATCACAAGCGCACCGCGCGAGTTGGCATTGCCGAGCAATTGCTGCGCGATCGATTCGATTTCCGCGGCATTGCGGCCATGACCGCATGTGCGCGGGAATGCGATGCGTTCAATTGCACCGTCACCGCCGACGCATGCAGCGCGACAAAGCAATGCGTCACCTGCGACTTGTCCCGGAACGCGGCTGCGGTCCAGCTGCAAAACGATTTTGTGCCGCGCAACTTCGCGCAGAAAATCAGGGTAGGCGTTGCGCTTCTCGATCAAACGCAGTTTTCCCTCGGGAAATTTCAATTCGTCGAGCAAGTGACGGCCTTTGCGTCCTTCGAGGTTAACGATGGTGACCGGATCGTCTGTGGTTTCGCAAAGTTGTCGCGCCAGGAGCACGGCCGCGAAATGATTACGCGAAGGAACATCCCACTCGCGGGTCCCGACAAAGATGCCGGTCTGTTTGTCCGGTATCACCGAGAAATCCCACTGTCGATCTTCCAGAGGATATGGCGTCGGAATGAATGCGACTCTGCCGTCATCTTCTCCGCCACGGACGCGTCGATAAATTTCGGCGGCTTCCGGCGTCGTCCCGATGCAACCGTCAGCCTGCCTGACGAGTCGCAAAAAGCGTGACAGCATCCGCGGATTCGCCAGCTGTTGGGCAATTTGATCCAGACCGGTCTCCTTGAGCGACACGACAACCTTGCGTCCATCCTGCTGCAGCTCGGCTAATGCACGCTCGGAAGCATGAAAATCGCCGCGCAGCAATAAGAGCACCGGCAGGCCCTCGGCGGCCGCGCGTTGCACGTCGCGATGAAAATAGCCGCGTGTGCATGCGGCGAAGCCATGGAAGTTTACCGGCGGGTGCGCCTGCTCAAGTCCACCTGCGCCGTCAGGGAAATGCTGCTCGGGGTCGCGCCCGCCGGGACTGAGAACGACGAGGCGAAAGTCATCTGGGTCTTGCCTCATGTTAATGCCGCGTCGGGTCAGGGCGGCGGTGTTTCGGCTTTCAACAGCGGCTGTTCCTGCTCTTCATCCAAGGGGCCGACCGGCTGGGCTTTGCGAATCTCGCCCGGCGTTTCCTCTTCCTCGGGTTTAACCGGAAGCGCTTTCCGAATCGGCGCGGTCACCGACGGTGTCTCGACTGGCTCGGCTTTAGGCGGGGTTTCCACTGGTTCAGCCTTGGGCGGTTTTACCGCTACGGCGTGCGGCAGGGGCGGCGCATTGTCGATCTTAGCCTGCTCGGCCGTTTGTTCTTCCGATTGCGGCTGCGGCTTGGTCGTGGCCCTGATGGAATTGTACGGGTCTTTGTCGACTAACAAGGTGGGCCCTTTGACAATGATGGGCCTGATGTTGCTAAGATCGACAGCCAACTCGGCACGCGGTAAATCGCTCTCATTTGACGCAAACTCCCGCGCAATGCGGGCGTTTGGGTCCCCGTGAACATTGCACGGTTCGGTCGGTATCTGCGCGGGCGAGGCGATTTCCGTGTAGGTAGTGCGCCTGTGCACCTCGTCACCGGTCGCGGTTTTGATCGCGTCGTAACACCGATCCGTGGCGAGCAGGCCCGAACGTGAACAAATTTCTACCTCGCGCAAGGTTGGGGGGCGTTTGATCTCGCGCGGCGGATAATGTTCCGCCGCTGCATTCATGACGTCGACCCATACGGGCAGCGCGAGCTCGCGCCCGAATGCGCCGCGGTAAATTTTTTGCGGCTTATCAAAGCCGGCCCAGACCGCGCACGTGAAATTGCTGTCGTAACCGGCGAAAAGCGCGTCGGTAAAATCGTAGGCCGTGCCGGTTTTTCCTGCGGCCGGAAATTTCTTCAGGCCGAATTGCGTGCGCGCCGCTTTGCCGGTTCCGGATTCCAGCGCATCGACGAGGCAGGAGTGAACTTCATACGTACTCTCTGGCTTGATCACATTTTGTCGCCCGCGCTCCTGGTTCGCGTCCCAAACAACGCTGCCGTCCTTCTCCTCGATGCGTTCGAGGATATGCGGAGTGTTTGGGCGCCAGCCGCCGTTTGGAAAAATCGTGTAGGCGAGCGCGAGCTCAGCGAGCGTGATTTCGCTGCTACCAAGAAACGTCGCGGGATACGGCCGCAACGCCGAACGAACGCCGGCGTTACGACACAGTTGCAGCACGTTGTCGAGGCCCGCGTCCATGCCGATTCGGACGGTTGCGCCGTTCTTCGAATTGGCCAGCGCCTGCCGCGCCGTTATTGCGCCTTCGTAACGATTGTCCGCGCTTTCCGGTCCCCATTCGCCAAGAATTCCGGTTGTGCCGCCGATCATCACGGCGCGATTGTCCAGCGGCGAATCGTCCACCACCGATCCCGGATACGAGCCATTTTCGAACGCGGCGGCATACACGAAGGGCAGCATCGCTGTGCCGGCCGGGCGCTTCGCCTGCAGCGCGCGATCGTACTGGTTGTGCTCGAAATCGCGTCCGCCAACGAGCACGAGAATGCCGCCGGTTTCGTTATCCAGACCGATGACGGCGCCTTGCAAATATTCCGGCGCCGGCTGGTTCGCGAGCGCGCTGCTCGACTTCGCTTTCCGGAAATTGGCCGCGTACTCGGCGTAAGTCTGATGATGGTAATCGGGATGGCGTTCCGTATCTTCCAAGCTTTTCCGCAACGAATCCTCCGCCACCTTTTGCAGGTCGCCGTCGATTGTCGTGCGAATCCGAAAACCCTCGTTCATCGCCCGGTCCCAGCCGACGGCGTTGATCACCTGCTGCCGAATGTAATCGACCGCGTAATTTTGCCCCTGTGCATTTTGCCGGTTACCAATCACGAGATCTTCGGCCTGCGCGCGCGTGAACCGTTCATTGTCGATCAAACCCAGGTCGCGCATCCGGCCGAGCGCATAATTGCGCGCGTCGCGAGACGCGGCGCGGTCACTCCACGGCGACAACCGATTCGGACTCTTCACCAACCCGGCGAGCGTCGCGCATTCGGCCAGGGACATGTCACGAGCGTGCTTTCCGAAATAGCCGCGCGCCGCCGCTTCCGCGCCGTAAAGTCCCGCCCCGAAATAAATCCGGTTCAGATACAGTTCCATGATCTTTTGTTTGCCGAACTGATCTTCAATTCGGCGGGCCAGAAAAATCTCGAGCAGTTTGCGCCGGAACGTTTTTTCCTTGAGCGCAAAACTGTTGCGCGCCAGTTGCTGAGTGATCGTGCTCGCGCCCTGGCGCACGCGACCGGACACGACGTTCTTCAGAGTTGCGCGCACGATGCCGAACAGGTCATAGCCGTGGTGCCGGTAAAACTTCGCGTCCTCGACCGCAACCACGGCGTTGATCAGGTCACGCGGCAACTGCTCGTAGGGAATGGTCTCGCGGTTCTCGACGTAGATTTGTCCGAAAATTTTGCCGTTGCGATCCAGAATCACGCTGGCCGATTCCATCTGTTCGAGCTTGGAGAGGTCGAACGTCGCGGCGCGCGCTTGCAATTGCGCAGTCACGATCACCGCGTAAATCGCCACCGCGATGACAAACAAGGCGACCAGGACCACCGGAATGTAAACTTGTGGTGTCGCGTACCACGGCCGGCGATATTCATATCGCGACGTCGGAATCAAAAATGGCGGCGAAGTCCTCAATCTTTTCCCCGGGCGATCAGTCGCGCAATCTAGAAGAAAACGCCGAACGCTCAACGCTCAACGCCGAATCTCCAATGCCGAGGATACCTCTGCAATTCTCCCATTGGACGTTGGATGTTCGGCGTTCGACGTTTTCTGCTTGAACACAGAATTGGTCCAATTCATCCACGAGACGATCTGTGCACGAGGTCCGCAGCCCTTTGCCTGGTTCATGCAACAGGCGCTTTATCATCCGCAGCACGGTTATTACGCCAGCGGCCGCGCCGCGATTGGACGCCACGGTGATTACTTCACTAACGTCAGCGTCAGCCCGCTTTTCGGACAACTGCTTACCATTCAGTTCGCCGAGATTTGGGAGCACCTTGGCAACATCAACAAGTTCACCATTGTCGAACAAGGCGCGCATGAGGGCGCCTTCGCGCGCGATGTGCTGAGGTGCGCGCGCGAATGCTTCCCGAAGTTTTTCGCCGCGCTTCGATACCGGATTATTGAGCCATTTCCGGCCTTGCAAGATCGACAATCCCAAACGCTGGCAGCTTTTCGCGACAAAGTGGAGTGGGCGAAAACGCTTACTCCCTTTGTTGGCGTTCATTTTTCGAATGAGCTGCTCGACGCGCTGCCAATTAATCTCCGCGGAAAGCGGGTCGGCCTCGCCGGCGACGAATTCGTTTTTGTCCAATGCGCCGACGAACTAGAAACAAAGCCGAATCAAGCCGCTCTCGATTGGGTCGATAATGTCACCGCGAACTTGGAGCGCGGCGTTGTCATCGCGGTCGACTACGGCTTCACCCGCAGCGTTTTCCACGAATCATTGCAAGTGCGCGCGCAACACCGACGTCTGGCGTCACCATTCGAGCAAATCGGCCGTGCCGACATCACAATGCACGTCAACTGGACTGATATCGCCGAACGCCTCAAAGCCAAGGGTCTGCACATTGCCGGCTTCACCGATCAACATCATTTCCTGACCGGCATTCTCTCGGCCGACGCGGAGATCCTCCACGCTTCCTGCCAGCTAGCCGACGGCAAAAAGTCGGTCAACGACTTGTTAGACTTGACGGCTTTAAGCCGTCAAGTTCGGCGCGAGCGCGATGAAAAAATATCGCGCGCATTACAAACCTTGCTCCATCCCGAAATGCTCGGTCGTGCGTTTCAGGTCCTCGCATTGAGCAAAGATGTCGATGTTGTGGGCAGACTTTGCGGCTTCAAGTTCGCGCGCGATGCCCGCGTCGAGCTCGAGCTCTAATGGGAATTCCCGAACAGATCCCCTAATGCCGCGCGAGCCGCGTGATAGCCGCACATCCCGTGAACGCCGCCACCAGGCGGAGTTGAGGACGAACATAAATAGATGCCGCGCAGAGGCGTGCGGTACGGAGTCGCACTGAGAACAGGTCGCGCGATCAACTGCCAAAAGTTTGCCGCCCCGCCATTAATGTCGCCGCCGATCAAGTTGAGATTCTTTTCTGCCAGATCTACCGCGCTCATTTTGTGTCGCGCCATGACGCAATCGCGGAACCCGGGCGCGAAGCGCTCAATTTGCGCTTCGATTCGTTGCGACATGTCGATGTTGCAGTCGAACGGCACATGGCAGTAGGCCCACAAAGTATGCTGCCCTTCAGGTGCGCGCGTCGAATCAAACAGACTTTGTTGTGACACGAGGACAAACGGCCGCTCGGGAATCTCACCGCGCGCAACCTGCCGTTCGCTCCATGTTATCTCAGCGAATGTGCCGGCAAGATGAACGGTACCGGCGCGCTTGCATACCGCCGCTTTCCACGGAACCGGATCGGACAGCGCGTAGTCGATTTTGAAAACGCCGGGCGCATGCCGGAAATTCTCGAGTCGGCGGCCATAACGATCAGGCAATCGGCTTCCGACGAGCCGGGCGAAATTCCAAACCGAGGTGTCGAAAAGAACGGCGCACGAGGGCGGCAGTTGCGCGAGGTTGCCGACGCGGCAGTTGACGTCGATCCTGCCGCCGAGCTCGCGCAGATAAGCGGCGAGGGCATTCGCAATCGACTGCGACCCGCCGCGCGGAATCGGCCAGCCGACCGCGTGCCCTGCCATCCCAAGCACAAGCCCAAAGGCCGCGGAGACCGGTGCCTCCAGAGGCAGAAACGAGTGCGCGGCGATCCCGCCAAAGAGCGCCCTGGCCGGCTCAGATTTGAAAAGCGTTTTGACGAGCAGAGTCGTCGGGCACATCGCCGGAATCCCAAACCGCGCCAAAGCAAACGGATGACGGGGAAGGTGGAGCATCGGTTGCAGAAATTCGGGCGCGAGCTTTTCCCAATTCCGCACGAGCGGTTTCATGAGACGGCCGTACCTCGCCCCGTCTCGGCCTAACGAATCAATGGTAAGATCGACATCTCGATGAAGGCATGCCGCACTGCCATCATCGAGCGGATGGGCCAGCGGGATTTCCGGTTGAATCCAATGAAGCCCGTGTCGTTCAAGCGGAAGCGATTTGAAAAAAGGCGAACCGGCGGCGAGTGGGTGCACGGCCGAACAGAGATCGTGCAAAAATCCCGGCAACGTCAGTTCGGCCGAGCGCGCACCGCCGCCGATCGTGGCGTTTGCTTCCAGGACAAGAACGGAACAACCGGCCTGTGCCAGCGTGATCGCTGCGGCCAGACCATTCGGGCCCGAGCCGATTACGACCGCATCCCATTGCTCCGCCATTTATCTTCCGAGTAGAAGATGGCCGAGTCAGTTTCCAAGCTAAAACGCGCAGACCAGCGAAAGCTTGCGAATTAATTGTATGAGCGCGCCACGCCCCCGCAATCGCCGACGCAATGCCGATTTTTCAGTAGAAAAATACGGTGAGCGAACGACAGAAAAAGAGGAATGCGAGGAGCAGTTGCTCGCCGAATACGCTGTGCTGCTCGCGTTTTATTTGACGACTGTGGCGGTTTTAACCGGTGCGGCGGTTGAACGTGGTCGGCTCCCGCGAAAGTTCGGTCTGCTCGATCTGGCCCTGCTCGGCGTCGCGACCCACAAGCTGAGTCGCATCGTTGCCAAAGACAGAATCACCGGGATCGTTCGCGCCCCATTCGTGAAGTATATTCGCAGCTCCGGAGCGGGTGAGGTCGAGGAGGAACCGCGCGGTCGTGGTATTCAGCGTGGCATCGGTCGTCTAATTTCCTGCCCGTATTGCATGGCCCCATGGTGCGGGACCGCGCTCGGGTTTGGTTTTGTTTTTGCACCGCGGGTCACGCGGTTCTTTGCCGGAATTTTCGCAAGCGTAGCTGTGTCGGATTTTCTTCAGCGCGCTTATTCAGCGGCGAAAGAGAAGTGGTAGCCGCTTAGTGCCCAGCCGCGGCGGCAGCGTGCTGCTTTAGTTTCCGCGAGCTGCGTCGTCGGTTCGACGACTCAGACTTGGCCCAGTGGCGATTGGTTAACTGATGGTGGAAACAGCCGGTAAATCCTCCTCCTGCTCTTCTCCGATTGCCCGGCCCGGCAATTGCCCGCGGTACGAACCCAGTTCCTTGCGATGGAATATTCGGTAAAGCACCGGCAAAACGATCAGCGTAAGAGCGGTCGACGAGATGATGCCGCCAATGACGACGGTAGCAAGTGGCCGTTGCACCTCGGCGCCGCGGCCATGCGCCAGCGCCATCGGCAAGAAGCCGAGGGAGGCAACAAGGGCTGTCATCAAAACGGGCCGGAGGCGCGTGAGCGAACCGACACGGATCGCATCCTCCAGTGAATGGCCGCTTTCGCGCAGTCGTGCAATGAAGGAAACCATGACGACACCGTTTAGCACCGCCACGCCGGAGAGCGCGATGAAACCCACTCCCGCCGAAATGGAAAACGGCAGCCCACGCAACCAGAGCGCGAGGGTTCCTCCGGTTAAGGCAAGTGGCACGCCGGT
>DASTDG010000127.1:0-3718 GCA_035710475.1 Chthoniobacterales bacterium
AACCTACAACACTGCAGTACGCAGCTTCCCGACCAACCTGATTGCCGGAATGTTCGGCTTTTCGCCGCGGCCATTCTTTGCCGCCCAGCCAGGCGCGGAACGACCGCCCCCGGTGCAGTTTAACTTCGGTTCGCCGGCGCCCGCGATCTCACCGGTAGCCACGCCCTAAGTAAATGTCGACCTGGGGTGGATCGCGCTCTCCGAGCGCGATGTTATGAAGTTGCGGCTGGGCCGCGGTTTGTTACGACCGCGTTCGGAGAACGCGATCCACCTTATTGCCGCACTCCTGCTGATTGCGGGGAGCGCGCGTGCTGCTGAAGTCATTCCGCCAAAACCGGACCGCTATTTCAACGATTACGCCGGCGTTGTTTCGAAATCGGCGGAGCTGCGTTTTAACGAACAACTCGCGCAATTCGAACGGGAAACGTCGGACCAGGTCGTAGTCGCAGTCTTTCCAAAAATGCAAAGCGACTCGGACATTGCTGATTACACCCAGCGTGTCGCACAGGCGTGGGGCGTCGGGCAAAAGGAACGTCGCAACGGCGTCGTGCTGTTCGTCTTTATTCAGGACCGCAAAATGTTCATCCAAGTCGGCTACGGCTTAGAAGGTGCGCTGCCCGACGCCACCGCGTTCGACATCACCGAATACCGCATCAAGCCGCACTTTCGCAGTGGCGACTACGAGGCAGGACTTGCAGTGGGGATCGATTCCATCCTGCAGGCGATTCGCGGCGAGTACAAGGGAACAGGCAAAACGATCGCAGAACAACGCCGCACCGGTCGCGCCCCGGGCTTCGTATTCTTTTTATTTTTTATCATTTTTCTCATCGCGATTTCACGAGTAATGCGGCGACTGAGCGGCTACGGCTATTCATCGCGGCGCGGTGGTCCGGTTTTCGTTCCGATGATCGGCGGCGGTGGCGGCGGCTGGTCCTCTGGCGGCGGCGGCGGCTTCAGCGGGTTCAGTGGTGGCGGAGGGAGTTTTGGCGGCGGCGGCGCCGGTTCCAGCTGGTAACGGTGAGAACCAGAGAATTCCTGAGTAAGCTCGAGCACGACCGTATCGTGCAGGCGATCCGCGAGGCGGAAGCGAAAACTTCCGGCGAGATCCGCGTTTTTATTCAACGCGGCAAATTGAGCGACGACCCGCTGATCGCCGCGCAGAAGAAGTTTCAGCGACTGGGCATGCATCGAACGGCCGATCACAATGCCGTGCTCATCTTCGTTGCACCGCGCGCACACAAATTCGCCGTCGTCGGCGATAAAGCCATTCATGAGAAGTGCGGCGAGCAATTGTGGCAGCGGCTCGTCGACCGCATGCAGGTGCACTTTCGAGACGAGAAATTCAGTGACGCGCTGGTTGAAGCGATTGAAGAAACCGGCAAAGCCCTAGCTGCGCATTTCCCGAAAAGATCGACATCAAACGAATTGCCAGACGACCTGCTCGAGCATTGAGGTGGGATGCGCTTCCGGCGCATGTCTCATCGGCAAGATGCCGATGCCACCAAACTCCGCTTGCAAAACCGGCGATCTGCTCTTTATTTAGTGTTCCGCTGCGAGTTTTGTAATTACGCCGTTGGTCCCTGGGTTTCCGTCGCTGGACGCGAGGCCGCACTCGCCAGGGGGAACCCGGCGCGCCGAAAGGATGAAGGTTGAAGGAGGAAGGGTGAAAAAGCCACAGGGCTGTTTTGTCCTTTCATAATTCATCCCTCATCCTTCATCCCTGAAATCACATATGCCAGTTCGTTACGGTCGTTTTGAAATGCCGAAGACTCTCGTCAAGGACGAGAACACCTCCACAGAGACATACGCCAAGTTCACCGCCGAACCGTTCGAAGCCGGTTACGGGCACACCGTCGGAAATTCCCTGCGGCGCGTTCTGCTTTCCTCGCTCGAAGGCGCGGCCATCACCGCGGTGAAGATCACTGGGGCCCAGCACGAGTTCACCACGTTGCCCGGTGTGGTCGAGGACGTCACCGACATCGTGCTCAACCTGAAGAAGGTGAAATTCAAAGTCGACGGCCAAGACCACGAGCCGAAGAAGCTTTCGCTCAGCGTGAATAAAGAGGGCGAAGTCACCGCCGGCGACATCCAGGCGATTCAAGGGTTCGAAGTGCTTAACCCGAAACAGGTTATCTGCACGCTCGACAAAAAACACAAGTTCGACGCCGAGCTCGAAGTGCGTGTTGGCCGAGGGTTCGCGACCGGCGACGAAAATAAGCGCGCGGACCAGCCGATCGCGCTTATCCCGATCGATTCCATCTTTTCGCCCGTCACTCGCGTCAAATATGCAGTCGAGAATACCCGTGTCGGTCAGCGCACCGATTATGACAAGCTCATCCTCGAGATCTGGACGGATCGCCGCCTGACGCCGGACGACGCGCTGCTCCAAGCCTCCGCCATTCTGCGTCATCACCTCGACGTGTTCGTCAACTTCAACGAAGACGTGATCGAATTCGACGAGACGCCGGCCGGCGTGAGCGAGGAGAACATCAAGCTCAAGAAGCTGCTCAATATGAGCGTGAACGAGATCGAGCTCAGCGTCCGCGCCGCGAATTGCTTGAACAATGCGAACATTACCACCGTTGGTCAGCTCGCGCAGAAAACCGAGGCGGAGATGCTCAAGTACCGAAACTTCGGCAAAAAATCGCTCAACGAGATCAAGGACAAGCTCCAGCAGCTTGGCCTCAGTCTTGGAATGAAATTCGAGGCCGGACTCGTCGAAACCCCCGCGGGAACCGACGGCCAGACCGCGAATGGTGCCGAGGCGACAACGGCCGCGGAACGCAAGTAACAACTCGTCAGGCGAACTTCGGAGATGAGGCACCAGAAGAAAACCGTAAAGCTCGGACGAACGGCTGAGCATCGGAAGGCGCTACTCGCAAATCAGGTTTGCAGTCTCATTGTCCATCAGCGGATCAAGACTACCCTCGCCAAAGCCAAAGCCGTTCGCCCGCTCGCCGACAAAATGGTGACGCTCGGGAAGAACGGCTCGCTGCACGCCCGGCGCAACGCATTGTCGATCTTGCGGCAGAGTGGCGCAGTTAAAAAGCTGTTCGACGACATCGCGCCGCGGTCGACCAGCCGCAACGGCGGTTACACCCGCATCGTGAAGCTCGGCCAGCGCAAAAGCGATTCCGCACGCATGGCATTCATCGAATGGGTCGATGCCGCCGTCGCCGTTGAAGAAAAACCGGCGGAAGAAAAGAAGGCCAAACGCAAAGAACCGAAGCCGGAGGCGAAACAGAAAGAGCCGAAGCGTGAAGAACCAAAACGCGAAGAGCCGACGCGTGCAGAAGCGCCCGCGAAAGAATCGGAGCAGGCTGCGCCTGTTCCGGCGCCGGAGAAGCAAAAAAAGCGCCGTTGGTTCGGAAGAAAATCCGAAGAGAAGTAACGGTTCAGGTGGATCGCGTTCTCCCAACGCGATGTCGAATCATGGCGGCAAAGCCGCATAGCGTTGAATCAAGCTCGGAGAGCCCGGTTCATTTAGCGCAGCGGCACCAGTCGCCAATTTATTTTGCCATGCCCAATCTGCAGCCAGGCCACGCTCGGCGCCGCGCCGCGGTTCGGGCGAGTGACGCAGCCGGGATTCAAAAACAGAACACCGCCACGTTTTTCATTCCGCGGCACGTGCGTGTGACCATGCAAGAGAACATCCACGGCCGTCGGCGGGCGCGCCGGTGGAATATGTTGCAAGCGGAACTTGAATCGATCGCGCGTA
>DASTDG010000128.1:0-26308 GCA_035710475.1 Chthoniobacterales bacterium
CGATTGCGTTCTTCGAAGACCGCGGCCCGCTGCCCTTGCTCGGCGAACACGTTGAGTTGAAGCGCAAGCATGACTTGATGGGCCAGTGCCTGGGTCAACTCGACTTCCTCCGGCCGATAAGACGCACGGTCGACATGGCGAATGCTGACAAAACCTCTGACTTGTCCGCCGACCAAAAGCGGCACTCCGAGAAAGCGTCGGGTCCCATTTCGTTTCAAATACTCCTTCCACTCGCCACTCACGCGCGGATCAGTATCGATGTCGTCGCAAATCAGCGGACCGGCGGTGAAAAGCAGTTCCTGAACGACTGCATTCTCTTTCCAGAATAACGGGTTCTTCATGAATGGATGCTCCGGATGGGTCGCGGTCGACCTTCCGCTAACTGACGTCGCGGAGCGCAAAATGAGCGAGTCGGTCGCTTCGTCGAACAACCACAAGCTTACGCTTTGCGCGCTCAAGAGGCGGCCAATGGTACTCAGCATCTGGCCAATAAACTTCTGGGGATCAGGCGCAGTCGCTAAAACATCCAGACTGTGTGCGAGCGCCTCGACCTGGCCGCGCGCTACCTGCTCGGAAGCGCGCAGCGCCGCTTCGGAGCGTTTGCTTTCAGTGATATCTATCACCGTGCCCACGAATTCCACGAGATGCCCGGCCTCGTCGCAAACCGGATGACCGACCACGTGGATGTCCTTAACGACGCCGCTCGGGTGAACAACTCGGTAGTCCGTTTCAAAGTCCGCGTTCTCGGCGATTGCTTTTCCGAACAGTTCTCTGACCCTGTCCTGATCCTCAGGGTGAAGTCGCCCAAAGAATTTTTCGAATCGCGGCGGCCCGGCGTCCGGATCGAAGCCAAGCACGCGGTAGGTTTCCTCCGACCAGTATCGGATCTCGCCCGTAGCGGGCGTCCACGCCCAACTCCCGGTATGACTGAGTCGCTGCGCTTCCGCCAGATACGCTTCGCTCTCGCGCCGGGCCGTTTCCGCCAGCTTACGTTGGATGGCGACACCCGCGAGATGAGTAATGTGTTTAATCGTTTCCTGCTCACGCGCGGTCGGGGTGCGTGGCTCGCGATAGTACATGGCAAACGTTCCGATCACTTTGCCCTCGGAGGAGAAGATCGGTGTGGACCAACAAGCGCGAAGCGAATGTCTTAAAGCGAGGTCGCGAAAATCGGCCCACAGAGGATCCGCAGTGATGTCGGACACGATTACCTGTTCGGCGCGGTAGGCAGCCGTACCACATGAACCGACCGCACGCCCAATGAAAGCTCCGTCGATCGCTTCGGTGTAAGTTTTCGGAAGATGTGGTGCCGCGCCATGCCGCAACTGTTTTCCATTCGAATCCATTAACAAGATGGAGGCCAGAACACCGGAAGATTGCTCTTCCACCAGCAGACATAAGTTATCGAGGATATCGGAAAGCGAATCGCCTTTGGCCAACATCTCAAGAACTCGATTTTCCCCGGCCAGGAGCGCTTCGCGCCGCTTACGCTGGCTGATGTCTCTGATGATCGATTGGTAATATCGGTCGCGCAGCGCTGACAAAGAAACCTCCACCGGAATTATCTCGCCATTTTCCCGCAAGAATTGTCGCTCGAACCGAAAAGAGCCTTCCGCTTTCAATTTGTCGATGCGGCGCTCCAAGAGATGACGCTCTTCTGGGAGATACGTGTCTGCGATTGAACTGCCAATCAATTCGTCTTCGGAACGCCCTGCCAGTGCAACGGCCGCTGGATTCACTAACAAACATTTGCCGTCCGCATCGATGACGCAGATTGCGTCCGGCGAAGCGTTGATTAAATCCCGATACTTTTCCTCGCTCGTGCGCAGATCCGCTTCTGCCCGATCGCGTTCAATCGCAACTCGCGCTAGGTAGGTTGCCTTCTCGATCAGTCCGAGATCATCCGCGCTCGGGCTTCGCGGCTGGTGGCTGTAAATGCAGAAGGTTCCCAGCACTTTTCCTTCCGAAGAAAGTATCGGATTCGACCAGGAGGCTCGCAGCCCGTGACTTAATGCGGCCGTGCGATGCTCCGGTAATTCCCAAAGCGGATCAGTCGCAATGTCGGAGACCATCACCGCCGATCCGCGATATGCCGCCGTTCCACACGAACCGGCGCACGGTCCAATCGGCAGCTTTTCCATCTCCTGTCGCCATCTTTTCGGAAGGTTCGGGCCGGCCACCGAATGCAGATGAGTGCCATCGGAGCGAAGCAACAAGACAGACGCAAGCGTCCCGCTACGATAATCCTCGATAATCAGGCAGAGGGAATTCAGGATCTCCTCGAGCGCGACACCGGTAGCGATCATTTCGAGGAGACGCTTTTCGCCAGCGAACAACGCTTCTCCGCGCTTGCGTTCGCTGATGTCTACAGTGGTGCCGTTATAACGGTCGACTTCGCCAGACTTCCCAAGGACGGGTCGGCCCACACCGTGGACGTACTTAATCGATCCGTCCGCGAGTGCGATTCGAAATTCGAGGTCGAATCCCTTTTTCTCGTTAACTGCTTCATCGAGACTTCTCTCGATAAACGATCGATCTTCCGGATGAACTGTTTCCAGAAATAACTGGAAGGATGGCTCGGCCTTCTCCGGGTCGAAACCAAAGATGCGGAAATGCTCGTCCGACCAGGTGACGTTTCCATTCGAAACCTTCCAGCTCCAGCTTCCGGTGTGGCTGATTCGCTGTCCTTCGGCCAAAAATGCTTCGCTGTGCCGGAGGTTTTCTTCGGCTTGTTTGCGCTCGCTGATGTCATTGTTGGTCTCAAGAATCGCGACAGGATTGCCGGATTCGTCCCGTTGCAGTGCCCATCGACTCGCCACCGTGACCAGCGTTCCATCGCGGCGACTGTGAATCAATTCGCCCTCCCAGCGGCCAGTCTTCAGTAATTCGGCATTGATTTCCGGGAGCGGCGCGGGGAACACGGTCTGGGTGAGTTCGTGCGTGACGCGGCCGACAGCCTCTTCGCTCGACCAGCCGTATCGTTCCTCGGCGCCGCGGTTCCAGTAGGTAATGACGTCGTTCATGTCGCGGACAAAGACGGTGTCGTGAGTGAGATTGAGCAGACTTGCCTTTTCGCGCAGGACACCCTCGGCCCGGGCGCGCTCGGCGTTCTCCAACCGCAATTGCTCGTTGCTCCGACTAAGGCCGGCCGTTCGCTCTTTGACTTTGGCCTCCAGCTCATCGCGTGCTCGCGTTAAGGCCTGCTCAACGCGGCTACGCGCGGCGCTCCACGAGCTAATCAGTAAGGCCGAAAAAAGAAAAACGGCGAGATGAACCGCATCGCGAAAACTAAATGAAAAGGCGAATCTCGGTTCGAGAAAGAAAAAATTAATCGATAACGTTGAGAGTAACACGGCGAGCAAGCCCGGTCCCGTGCCCCCGTACCATGTACTTAACAGGATCGCGGGCAGAAAGAGCGGCGTGCGGAACGTGTAATCTCGCAGGAGAAGGGTCACGCTCGTTGAGAGCGCGACCAATAAAACAGAGAGACCGTACCGCCAAACGGCCGGAGCAGGTCGTCGCAAACCAAGATCTGACTTCGACATTTAGCTTCAGGCCGCTGCTTTACCCTGGGGCGTGCGGCGTTCGCGCAGTTCCCGCAAAAACTCAGCCGGCGGGACAAAGAACGGGTTCTCCTGGACAGTACCGCCGATCAGGATCATCGGGTGAGTTCGGATGACGTCGATGATTAGATTGCCGCCACACTTCGTCAGATTATAAAGACAGATTACGGCATCCTTATATTTCGGGATGATGTCGTTCAATCGGCACTCGTATTCGAGGAAATCGTCCACCCCGGGCCAGTCGCCGGAGGCCCACTCGGCGTGGCCCATGACGCGGGCGAGGGGAAATCCGTCGCGCTCGCTCTGTTCCAATACGTCCTGCATGCACGCAAGCATTCGGTCCCGGTCGAAATGACCGTCGCGCAAATAAACTTCGTGCCAATCGTGCAGCTCGAACTGTCCATTCTTCTCGACCGAAGTAACGTCGACACCGCCTGAGGAAAGTCGCTCTACGTGCTCGTCGCGCAGTGTTGGATCGACAATGTGAAACGCCTTCTCGCCGCGCCCGAGCCCTTCCTTAACGAACGGAAGTAGCACCCGATACTCTTCCTCCACGCCGTGGAAAAACGCGCAGACATGGCGATGTTGGCCGAGCGTCACATTGGCAAGCCGCATCGGTTGGTTGTCCTTTTCGCGAGATTGAGGGTCGTCGTTAGTCGGAATCATAGGGATTTCCTTTCCTCGTTGAGCCGCGTCCTGACTTGAACAACCGAGTACTCTAACAGGCGTCCACGCTCTCCGCCAGACTAACGTCCTCCCTCGAAAGAGGCACTCTAAAATCCCGCCACTGCAAGGTGGTGACAGGCCGCCCGCCTATTAGCATTAGAGAGACAAAAATCACCATGAAAGCTAAACCACGTGAAAACAATTTCAGAAACCGAATACGCAACCTTTTTCGGCGACGCGCGCCCAGGCATGACCCCTTACTCGTCGTCAACATGTCGATCTTTAATTTTACCGATGGCTGGAGCCGCACGTTTTCCAAACATGGCTACGCGCGGTCCTACGCCTAACGAGCCGATGCCGGATAAACGGACGAGACCGCGCGCGATGGCTGCGGCGGAGGGATTAATCGTGGTCAACGCGCCCGTTTCCGATGTCTACGAACGCTGGCTGGCGTTTGAGGATTACCCAAAATTCATCACCGTGATCAAACGCGTCCGAAAATTGGACGCGAACCATTTTGTCGCATCTCTCCGTTTCCACGGAAAACAATATGAGACGACGCTCGAGATGATGCTGCGTGTTCAGGATCGAAGACTGGCCTGGCGAACTTTTTCCGACGGTCGGACACCCGCCCACCTTGCTACCGGGGTCGTTTCGTTTGTTTCCGATCGTGATCGAATGACACGGATCACGCTCAAGCTAACCTCAAGCTTCGGCGGCGCGGTGGGGCGGCGAATCGATAGATATCTGCGCAATTTCAAACGGTTAATTGAAGAGCAAATCCGCGAATCGGAAGACGTCTGAGTACTTGCGGACGCTGATTGAACTTCTGACAGTCGCCCGCGTCTCTTCGCCAGTTTTACGCCCTCCCTCGAAGGAGGTAGCGACAAATCCTGCGACTGCTGCTTGGTCACGGCCGGGGATACAGTTGATATTGTATTGCATAATGAAAACCGAATCGAATGGCGTAAAAGGAACGCGGCTTTTGCTGGCGGTTAGTAATCGTCTTATCCGTGCAGGTTTTCGGGCGCTGCTGGAACGAATTCCGTGGATCGAAGTGGTCGCTGAAGCCGGCAATGGGCGGGAGGCTCTAGCCTTAATCGCCACCCATCGATTAGACGTCTTGCTCGTGGGAATGGCGCTGCGAGGACTTAACGGTCTGGAAGTGTCGGCCCGTGTAAGCAAAGATTTTCCAAAAGTAAAAACGGTCATTCTCTCGCTCTACGCGAATAAAGAATGCGTGGCCGAAGCGCTCCGCGCCGGCGCTTCTGGCTACCTGATCAAAGACGCCGCGACGGTGGAATTAGAATTGGCCATCAAGACTGCGTTGAATGGCGCGGTTTATCTCAGCCGAGGAATCTCAAAACGTGCGGTCGATAATTATCTCAAGCGCGCAGGCAATCACGTCGGGCCGTTTGCGCTGTTAACACCGCGGCAGCGCGAAGTTCTTCAACTCATTGCCGAAGGCAACAACACAAAGGCAATCGCATTCGCTCTCGGGATCAGCGTCAAAACCGTGGAAGCACATCGCAAACAGTTAATGGACCGGCTCAGCATTCATGATGTCGCTGGGTTGGTGCGTTACGCAATGCGTTTCGGCCTTGTGCTATCCGAAATCGGATCAAGCTGAGAGTTTTCGACACGTAGCTCTGAGCTTCGTCAGTAAGGTTTTCCCTAATACCCGCCACCACGGCTCGCGTTGTACTAAACACGATGCCGATGGAAACCGATCCCCAAAAAACCGTTTGCGACAAACAAACGCCCTCAGCCCTGCTCGACAGCCAGTGAGGATTCGGGGACTTACGCAGTCGACAAAAGAAATCCGCATCTTGATCGCGGGCAATCATCGTCTGATGCGGGCCGGTTTTCGGATGTTGCTCGAGACAATTCCCCGAATAAAAATTGTGGGAGAAGCGGGTGACGGCTGCGAAGCGCTGGAACTTATCCGGACGCGCCGTCCGCATGTGGTAATCGTCGGCCTTGGCTTAAGTAGACTCAACGGTTTCGAGGTCATTGCGCGCCTGAGCAAGGAATTCCCAGAGGTGAAGGCGATTCTTGCGTCGTTGCACGCCGGAAAGGAATACGTCGCGCAGGCCCTTCTCGCGGGTGCTTCTGGCTATCTTGCCAAAGATACGGCGCCCGCTGAATTAAAGCTTGCCATCGACGCGGCAATGGATGGTGAAACCTATCTCAGCCGCGATGTTTCCCGACGCGCCGTCAATGCCTACGTCAAGAACATCGGCCGCAAGGGAGCTCCTCTGATGGGACTCACGCCGCGGCAGCGCGAAATTCTGCAACTGATTGCCGAGGGCAAAAACACGAAAGAGATCGCCTTCCTTCTTCGCTTGAGCGTTAAGACCGTGGAGGCACACCGTAAACAGTTAATGAACCGACTGGACATTCACGATGTTGTCGGTTTGGTGCGTTACGCGATGCGTTTCGGTCTCGTTCCGCTGGAAACTCAACGCGGTTGACCGGGTGTTATAGCGGCGGTTGTGAGCCGACCCGCCGAGCCTCTAAGGTTTTCCCTTATGGCGACCGTCTCGTTAGGCGGTAGGTTTGCGCACCAGGCAAACGCGAATCCGTTAACTTGGGCAGCGACATGGAGAAATTCGAACCACGGCCTGTGGGCGAAGTGGCTCAGCGCATTACCATGAACGAAGCTTTGTCTCGATTGCAGGGCCACCACGAGTTGATCCTCAACGCCGTCAGCGATGGCATTCTGGCTCTGGATGTTGACGAAAGTATTATGTTCGCCAATCCCAGAGCGACTGAAATGTTGGGATGGGACGCCCATGAGCTGGTTGGCAAACCGGTTCACCGCGCGCTTCATCACCACCCCGGCGAGGACACTCTTTACGGCACGTCTTCCGCGATTCATAACGGCATGCGCGATCGGGCGTCTCGCCGCGTCAGCAATGACGTCTTCTGGCGAAAAGATGGTTCATCCTTTCACGTCGATTATACGTGCGCTCCGATGATGGACGAACATGAGCGGGTAATCGGAAGCATTGTCATATTCAAGGACGTAACCGACGAGGTTATCGGCAATTCGCGCCTGAAATTACAAGCGCAGCAGTACCGCTTGTTATTTGAAACAAACCCGAGCCCGATGTGGGTTTTTGACACAAAGAGTCTGCAAATTCTGGCCGTGAATGAAGCCGCCCTCGCCGAATACGGCTATTCCCGAGAGCAATTCCTGACGTTAACAGTGCGCGATTTGCGGCCAGCCGAAGACGTATCCGATTTCGCCCGAGAAGGGATGGGACCGTGCGTGCCTTCTCCTTTTAGTGGTCAATTTCGGCACATGAAAAAAGATGGATCGATCATTTTGGTGGAAATCTATTCCGCAGGAATTGTATGGGAAGGTACTTCAGCACGGATCGTTACGGTGATCAATGCCTCAGAGCGCGAGCGCACAAAGCAAATCATCAAGAAGCGCGGCGGTAAGTGAAGAACAGCAAGTTTCATGAGCAAAGCGTGCGAATCTTGATCGCTGACGATCATGAATTACTGCGGGGAGATGCCCGCCAGAGTGATCGAACCGAAACGCGTTAGGACAAAAAAAGTTCGCGTCCTCGCCACGAATCTGAAGAGGTCTGATCACTGGCTTTGAGGATGAAGACTCCCTCGAACGAGGGAGCGCCGACCACCCCGGTCGAGGCGACTCAAAATCCCACTCACGCGCAGTGGCCGCGGCGTAATCACCAACGGTACGTTGGCCAATGCCCAACGAAATTCATTCTTACCGCGACCTGCAGCAGCAGATCCACCAAGATTTGCGGGCTCAGCATCCGGAATGGGTTCAACCTAACGGTGACTGCCCTATCTGCGACTCTTACGAGACGCGTCTGGCGGAGCTACTCGGCCTCACTCAGCGCTCGAATGCGGTTGGCATGCAACCGTCACTGTCTTTCAGTCATGCAGACGACCACCGAAATGGACAAGCGCAATAATATGAGACCGACTGTTGAAATTACTGAAGCTAACTTCGAGGTCGAAGTTCTGAAATCCAGTCAACCGGTGCTGGTCGAGTTTGCCACCGGATGGAGCCTTGCTTCCATGATGAGGGACGGAGCTCTGGACGAAATTGCCACTGAGTTTGTCGATCAGCTGAAGGTAGCCAGGGTCAGACTCGATAGCAGCCCTAATCTCGGGCTGTGGTACGGTATTCGATGCATTCCGACGATGTTGTGCTTCGTCGATGGCGAAGAACGCGTCGGAATTTTTGGGACGACGAGCAAAGAAGCAATTCTTTCTCAGTTGAAACCGATCATGAACAGCTTCGCGCCCGTGTAAATGAACAATCTCCGCGACATTCAGGTATGATAAGGACAATTTCTTACCTCGGTCTTGGCGTCATGGGCAGCGGGATGGCGTCCAACCTTCTCAAAGCCGGCTATGAACTTACCGTCTGGAATCGCAATGCTGAGAAATGCAAACCATTCGCCAGGAAAGGCGCGCGGGTCGCTCCTAATGTTCCGGAGCGATTGTGAACTCGGATTTGTGCTAGGTCGACAATCCTTCATAATCAAATGGCGCCAGGGTGGCGAAATTGGCAGACGCGCCAGACTTAGGATCTGGTGGAGCAATCCTTAGGGGTTCGAGTCCCCTCCCTGGCAATTAACAGGAAGAAAACGCTCAATGTCGAATTCAGACGGCGCGAGTTCGGCGTTGGAGGTTCGGCGTTTGCTGCTTCAGAAAATCTGCCATTTGGGCCGGCCGTTCTCTATTTCCCACAGCCGTAAGCCGCCAAGAAAAGCATTCTCATTTTTCCCGCGCTCGATTCCGTCGGGTAACTCATCATTAAAGCGATGGATAAGCCCGCCGCCCAGCACGACATAGTCAGCAACGAACGCGAGCTTGAGATGCGTAATGGCGAAGAGCACCTCGCGTTTCCATTCGTCTTCACCGAGCCGGCTGATGCCAGGGATGCCGAGGAAATTCTCGATGATGTCGCGGTCGCGGTAAGGTAAATCCCCGAGCTCGAGCGGAAAGAGCATTCCTTCCAGCGCGAGAGCCGAGCCCAGTCCGGTGCCGAGCCCGAGAAACAACATGCGTCCGCCGTGATAACTGCCGAGTGCCTGCATGGCGGCGTCATTGATGATGCGCGTCGGTTTGTTTAGCGCTGCGTCGAAATCGAAGCCGACCCAGCCGGTGCCCAGATGTTTCGGTTCCCTGACAACCTTGCCGTCGCGCACCGGTGATGGAAATCCGATCGAGAGCGCGTCGAATCCCCAATCGCCGCTTTGATCGGCGAGTTCAGCGACAAATTGCTTCGGTTGCATCTGCGAACCCGAATCGAATTGGCGCTGCTCCGCGCCTTCAATCATCAGCTTGACGTGCGTGCCGCCGATATCTACCACGAGAATTTTCTGGAGCATGAAGCGATCGCTAAGATCGATAATGATCTTATTCGCCCATGCCGATGGAACGCGTCAGGCGCTGAAAGATGCCGGTTTTCTCCGGCTTCACGGCGGCGGTTGCTGGCCAACACTCGACGATTTCGAGCGCGAGAAAACGGAAAAGGGTGAGTCGCGCAAATTTTAGGTCGAGCCGCAGATTTCTCGCGATCTGCTGGACGGAACGGCTGCCGTTAAACTGCGAGGCAAACTGCGCTTCTGCGACGGTGAGCTTGAGGTTCTGGGCACGCTCAAATCCATCTTTCGTGTAGGCCGGAATGCACGCCACCTCAATATTTCCGTGGTCACCCAAGTCCTGGAACTGAAGGAAACGCAAACTGGCCAGCGCCCAGTGGTCGAGATCCGCCTCGCTTGGCAGGTCGGTTGCGTATTCCGGATAATCCGAGCTGCGTTCGAACAGGAAGCGCACGTGCGGCGCGGTCCACAGCTGCGCGAACAGTTTTTGCCCATAATGCTGCACCAATTGCACGGCCGGCTCGCGCAGGATCAACTCCTGTTCCGCCAGCGTCAGGAAAAGTGGACAACCGCTCAGGCCCTGATCGGACCGCGCGGCAACGATCCGCTCCGGATCGACGTTCACCAGTGTAATGGGCTCATCGGGGCAATAAAGTTGCGCGTCGCGTGTCGTGACAAGGACGATCTCGCCGTTGCGCGTGAGCAGCTCGACCGGTGCCTTGGGCCAGTACGCTCGCAACCAGCCGGTCAACTTCTGCTTCCGAATCGTTTGCAGCGCGCGATTAAGCGAAAAAAACCTCGTGTCGCCGCAGAAAAACGGACCACCGGTCACTGATTCGTCGGCGACGGCAACTTCCGCTGCTGCAGTCGGTGTTGGCTCGGGGCGCGGCATCGGCTCGATGACGGTCGGCGCGGTTGAATCCGGCGGCGGAATTTCCGCCCACAAATCCTCTGAGGGGAGTGGCGCCATGTCCGTTTCGATCGGCGTCGGTGGCGAGGCTTGACTTGAAGTAACCTCAGCGGGTGTCGCTTCTGGAGTTCGCGGCGGCTCTTCGGCTTGCTCCTGAAACAAATCCGTCGTTTCCGGCTCGGCCAATTCTTCCACCGCCGGAGCCGCTGAGTCGGTGTTCGTGGGCAGATCAGTTTTCGCCGCTGACAGGAGTTCGGTGTCCGGTCCGGCGGCTTCGGCCGGCTCGACTTCGCCGCGAGATTGGGACGTATGCTCCTCCACTGTCTCAACAAGCAAATCCGATGTGAATGGTTTGTTCAAGAATCCAATCACGTTGCGCGGGTTCGCGCCCTCGCGTTTGAGATCGGCACCGTAGCCCGACATATAAACCACCGGGACATCCGCCGTCGTCGGGTCGTCCAGGAGTCGACGACTAACCTCGTCGCCCTTCATGTCAGGCAAGATGTAATCGAGCAGAACCAGATCCGGCCGCTCAGCCTTGCACGCATCCAGCCCTGTCCGCGCGGCTGACGCGGTACGCACCTCGTAGTTCGCCTCGGCCAAAACTTCCTCGACAAAACTGAGCAGCATCAAGCTGTCGTCGATCACGAGCACTTTTCGCTTTACCGATTCGGCTCGCGGTTTTTTCTTCGATTCACCGGCGGCCGCGTGCTCATCGCTCTTCCGCGCCGCTTCCATGAGCAGAAATTGCCAGTCCTGATCGATGGTTCGTGGCGCGGGCGCGGCGCCGGAAACTTCCGAGATTGTGCCGCCCTTCCACGACACAATTTCGTTGAAAGCGGCAATGCCTTGCGTACCTGGCGCGGTGGCGTGGCGTACCTGACCTTTTTCGAAAAAGACGCGCGCCTTTTCGCCCCGCGGCCCGGTGAACTCCACGACCGACGTGGCGCCGCTCATGCACTTGAGCTGGATGACGTCGGCGATGTGCAGGTCGCTGAGCGTGCCGCGAAATTTCTCGGCGGCTCTGTCCGGCGCGCGCAGCAACGCCTCGGCAAGATCGACAAAATCACGATGCGGAAACGGTTTCTCGAGAAAATGAATCGCGCCGAGACCGGCGGTCTGCTCGCGTTGTGCCGGCAGATGGGTTGCGGTGAGAATGATGGCACGCGCGTTCGGGTGACTCGTGCGCAAGTCGTAGAGAAAATCCTGCCCCAGATCCTGAGTCGCGTCGATATCGAGGACGAAAAGATCCGGTTTGGTGCCGACGACGAGCTGCTGCGCTTCCTGCAAGCTGTGGGCCATGTCCACTTGCGCCGCCGGCGCCGCTTCATGCACCGCGCTCAAAATCGCCGAGGCGACTTGCTCCTCCGGTTCCAGAACCATGACCCGGCCTTCTTTTGGCGGGGCGTCATTTGCAGTCATTCGGTTTTCTCCTCGTGATTGGGACAGTGGTTAGGATAGCGGGGCGATAGCGCTGACTCTCCTTTAGGCAATGCCCGCTTCTCGGCAAATGCAAAGCATTTTTCCTACAGGCGGACTGTCGATGTCTAAGATACAAATTGCCGCGCCAATTCTCGCCGGCTGATTTTCCCCCGCTCGTTCACCGGCAGTTCGTCCACAATAAAGATCCGGCGCGGCACCTGCCAGGAACTCAGGTGCTGGCGACAAAATTCCAGGAGCGCGTCTTCGGTGACCGTCGTGTTGCCCACGACGCACGCTGCGACCTCCTCATTCCGCAGCGTCGACTCGCGGCCGAACGCGATCGCCTCCCGCACACCGGCAAAGCGCCGCAACTGCGCTTCGATTTCTGCCGGATGGACTTTTTTCCCAGCGACGTTGATCACGTCCGAGACCCGCCCGACGATGCGAAAGCCTTGTGCAGTTTTTGTCAGCAAATCGTCCGGAACAAAGACGCCGTTGCCAAGTTTCTCCTCATTCGCATCGGGGAAATAACCGTCGCCCACCGTGGCACTGCGGACGCGCACCTGGCTGACCTGTGCGTTATCATCGATCATTGCAACATCGACGTGTTTCATCGGCTGACCGACAAACCCGTCGATGTCGTTGGCCGCTTCGCGATCGTAGCAAATGCCGCCGCATTCCGATGCGCCGTAAAATGAGTGGATCGGCAGACTGAATTTCTGCTGGAACTTGCGCGCCACCGAAACCGACAACGGCGCGCCGGCCGAAATGCACAGCCGCAGCCGTGGCAACACCGGCGCGTCATCGATTTCCGCCAGCGCTTGATAGAACGCTGGTGTGCCGGGGAATACCGTCGCGTTCGTTCGCGCAATGTCGGCGAGAAGCGCCCGCGGTGTTCGATCCCGACTCAGCACCAGCGGGACGCCGCGCGCGATCAGCGGCGTGAGCAAATTGCTGAACCCGTAGGAATGCGAGATTGGAATCACGCCGAAGTTAAGATCGACATCTTCGATCCCCATCGTCTCGCAGATTTGGTCGCAATCGGCCAGGAGCTGCCCGCTGCGGAAGCGGACAAGGCGCGGCCTGGCTGTTGTGCCCGAGGTTAACTTGAAAAGCGACGGCGGCTTATCGCCCCAATCGACAATGCCGCTCTTCGCCGCGATTGAAACCGCGGTATCAGCTTGTTCTTTGCCGACAGATTCGTCGATCGGAAGAACAACACGCTGTGTCCGCAAACACGCCAGAAAAATTGACGGCCAATTCTCGTGATTTCCGATCTGAATTGCATTTACGTTGTGCGGCTTAACCGTCGGAAACTTCGCTTCGTCGGCGCGGGCGCGTTCCTCGATTTGGCGAAAGGTTCGCACGACTTCGCCGCGCGTGTTGAAAATTGCTGGCGCGTCGCGTTTACGCGCGAGAGTTTCCTCCCATGCAGCAAGCAGCGGATCGTCCCATCTCATCGGTTGCGAATCTGCCCTAATGAGCTAGGTTTCGCGCTCCCTTTTTGATACATGAAAGCGGGCATTCATCCGGAATATTACGAGACCGATATCGTCTGCGCCTGCGGTGCCGTGTACCACACGCGCTCGACGCGTCGCGATATTAAGATCGGCATCTGTGCTCGTTGTCATCCTTTTTTCACCGGCGAACAGAAGTTCGTCGACACCGCTGGGCGCGTGGAGAAATTCGCCCGGCGTTACGGCAGCACCAAAGCCGCGCGCGGCGGCAAAAAGGCTTAGCTGACTTCTTGTAGAGGCGCTTGTGCCAAGCGCCTGGGCGGCTGATACAGCCGCCCCTACAATGCTCATGGACTTTGATTCTCTCATTCAGCGCAAACGCGAGCAGTTCGAAGAACTGGAGCGCGAAATCGCCGATCCGGCCCTGTTTTCGAATCGCAAACGCGCCGGCGAAGTGATGCGCGAGCACGCGAGCATCAAACAGGTGCTCGCGAAATGGAATGAGCTCGAGCAGGCGCGCAAAGAGCTCGACGACACCCGCGAGCTGGCGTTGTCGAACGACGTCGCGATGGCAGCAATGGCCGAAGACGAAATCGTCGAGTTGGAAACGCGGGTTCTCGATCTTGAACGCGAACTGCAGATCGCGTTGGTCCCGCGCGATGAACACGAAGAGCGAGACGCCATCGTCGAGATCCGCGCCGGCACCGGTGGCAATGAAGCGGCCATTTTCGCCGCCGATCTTTACCGAATGTACAACCGCTTCGCGGAAGCGAACGGATTGAAAACCGAGGACCTTGAATCGAGCCCATCCGAGCTCGGCGGACTCAAGGAAGTGATCTTCAGAGTCTCGGGCGAATCGGTGTTTCAAAAGCTCCGTTACGAAAGCGGCGTCCACCGCGTGCAACGTGTGCCCGCCACGGAGGCCCAGGGCCGCATTCACACCTCCACCGCTACCGTCGCCGTCCTGCCGGAAGCAGAAGATGTCGATCTTGAACTGAAACCGGAAGATCTGCGGATCGAAGTTTCGCGTGCCGGCGGCCCTGGCGGACAAGGCGTGAACACAACCGACTCCGCCGTGCAGGTCCTCCATATCCCGACCGGCACGATGGTGCGGTGTCAGGACGGCCGCAGCCAGATCAAAAACAAGGAACGCGCATTGTCGATCCTGCGCGCGCGTCTACTCGAACGAAAACAGCGGGAGGAAGCCGAGAAATACAGCGCGCAACGCCGCGGCCAGATCGGCACCGGCGGCCGCGAAGAAAAGATCCGCACCTACAACTTTCCCCAGAACCGCGTCACCGACCATCGCATCGGTCTCACCCTTTACAATCTCGACCGCATTATGGACGGCGACCTGAACGAGCTAACCACTGCGCTCCAGACCGCCGACATGGGCGAACGGTTGAAAGACTCGTCGGTGGCATGACCCTGCTGGAGGTGCTGCAAAAGAGCACCGATTTTTTGGCGAAGCGCAAGGTAGAGAATGCGCGACTCAACGCGGAGCACTTGCTCGGGCATGTGCTCGGACGGACGCGGATGGAGCTTTATCTCGAGTTCGAGCGCGAGCTCAATGAACACGAGTTAGCGCCGCTTCGGGATTTACTACGTCGGCGTGGCGAACGCGAACCGCTGCAGTATTTGTTAGGCACGGTCGAGTTTTGCGGAGAGACGTTTCTATGCGACAAGCGCGCGATGGTGCCACGGCCGGAGACAGAGGAACTCGTCGAGTTCCTCAGGTCCGAAATCCGAAATCCGAAATCCGAAATACTTGACCTCGGAACAGGCAGTGGAGTTATCGCGCTGAGTCTCGCGAAACAATTTCCGGAAGCGGAGGTCGTCGCGGCAGACATGTCCGATGAAGCGCTCGCACTGGCGCGGGAGAACGCCGAGCGACTTGGACTCAGCGAGCGTGTGCAGTTTCTGAAAAGCGATTTGCTGGCAAATGTCTTCGGCACATATGAGCTCATCGTGGCGAATCTTCCATATGTCGCCACGCAAGATCGACAATCACTCTCGCGCGAGGTGCTGCACGATCCCGAGATCGCGCTCTTCGGCGGCGAGCGGGGGGACAACTTGATTCGGCAGCTGATCGATCAGGCGCCGCTGCACCTGAAACCGGGAGGGTTACTCGCCCTTGAGATCGGCATCGGTCATGCTGCATCGCTTTCCCAGGTTCTGGCGGAAAAAAAATACCACGACATTGCGGCCAAAAACGATTATTCAGGTGTGACCCGTTTTCTCCTCGCGAGGTATGGATAAAATCCGCATCCAAGGCGGTCAGGCCCTCTCCGGGTCGATCAAGATCAGCGGATCAAAAAATTCTGCGCTGCCGATTTTGGCAGCGACGTTACTGACGCGCGAACAGTGCATCATCCATCGCGTGCCAGACCTGAGCGACACGCATTACATGCTGCAAATCCTGACCCATCTCGGCGCACAGGTGGAGCGCGCGAGCGGCATTGTTTGCGTCACGGCGGAAAAGGTGAACTCCGTCGCGCCCTACGACGTTGTGCGCAAAATGCGCGCTTCTATATGCGTGCTCGGGCCGCTGCTTGGCCGGTGCAACGAAGCCACTGTCTCGATGCCAGGCGGCTGCGTGATTGGGGACCGGCCGATCGATTTGCATCTGAAGGGATTCGAAGCGCTCGGCGCGGCCGTGCGCGTGGAGGGCGGCAACATCAAGGTGTTTGCGCCGAAGTTGCGCGGTGCCGTCATTAACATGGTCGGTCGGTTTGGTCCGAGTGTGCTCGGAACCGATAACGCCATGATGGCGGCAGTGCTTGCGGAAGGCACCACGGTGATCGACGGCGCGGCGCAGGAACCGGAGGTTGTCGATCTTGCAAATTTTCTGATCCAGATGGGCGCCAGAATTGAAGGGGCGGGCACACGCCGCCTGATCATCGAGGGTGTACCGGAGTTGCACGGCGCCGAGTACGAGATCATTCCCGACCGAATCGAAGCAGGCACATTTCTGGTTGCCGGCGCAATCTCCGGCAAGCGCGTGACAGTCAAACGTGTCGAGCCGGAGCATGTCCGCGCAGTCACCGACGCATTGCGTCGCTGTGGTTTCGCCATTGAAACGGCCGACGATGCGATATCGATTTGTCCAAACGGCGCGGCCCAACCACTCGAGTTCAGCACGGAGCCTTACCCGGGCTTTCCCACCGATATGCAGGCGCAGATGTGTGCGTTATTGTCGACAACCGACGGCCGAAGCGTGGTTCGGGAAAATATTTTTCCGCAGCGCTACATGCATGTGGCGGAGCTCAAGCGCATGGGGGCGCAGATGGAACTCGATGGTGCGACGGCCTTGATTAACGGTGTCGATCATCTCTACGGTGCACCGGTGATGGCGAGCGACTTGCGCGCATCGGCCGCGCTCGTCCTCGCCGGATTGAAAGCCGATGGTGTGACAGAAGTCAGCCGCGTTTATCACATCGACCGGGGCTACGAACATCTCGATGAAAAACTGCGCGAGCTCGGCGCGGACATCGAGCGAGTGAAAGGGTAAGCGATGAACGAAACGCCGCCGCCGCTTCCTGCAACATCGGCATCATCCGTGCGCACGTGGTGCGTGCTGGCACATGCCCTCGCGCTCATCGGCTTCTTTGTCCCATGGGCTGGCCATATTATCGGCCCGCTCATCGTCTGGTTGGCCAAACGCGGCGATTCACCGGAGATCGAGGCGCACGCGAGAGAGTCTCTGAACTTTCAACTCTCGATGTTGATCTACAATGCGGTCGCGGCGCTGTTATGCCTGGTGCTCATCGGTTTGCTCATCCTGCCGATCCTGCACATCATCAATGTCATCCTGGTGATCGTCGCGTCGATTCGCGCCAGCGAAGGTAAACTCTACCATTATCCGCTCACGATCCGGCTGATCAGCTAACGTGGCGGTTTTATTTCAATTAGTCCGCGCAAGGTCTTCAAGTTCTCAATGTCTTGGCGCAGATCCTTTTCCTTTGGGGTCTCGAGCACTTTCGGAATTTTAGCGAATCGGCAGTCGCGGAGGATCGCGCGAAAGGCGTTGAGGCCGATTTTGCCTTTGCCGATGTGTTCATGTCGATCGACGCGCGAACCGCGTGGTGCCTTGGAATCGTTGACGTGAATGGCGGCGAGCCGATTAAGTCCGATCGTGCGGTCGAATTCGCGAAACATTTTTCGTACTGCCGGCTCACTTGAAATGTCGTAACCGGCCGCGAACACGTGCGCCGTGTCGAGACAAACGCAAAGCCGCTCCGGCTGGCGGACATTGTCGATGACGTAGGCGATTTGCTCGAAAGTGTGACCAAGACAGGAGCCCTGGCCGGCGGTCGTTTCCAATGCAATTTTTGTTTTGACCTTCGGCAGGACACGGAACGCGGCGTCAATCGACGCGATGATTTTCTCGAGTCCGGCTTCTTCGCCGGCGCCAAGGTGTGCGCCTGGATGCAAAACAAGAAAAGGCAACTCGAGTTGGTTCGAGCGCGTCAGCTCTTCGGCCAAAGCGCGAAGGGAATTCGCATGAAACTGCGGATTCGTCGCCGCGAGATTAATCAGATAATTGGCGTGCGCGAAGATCGACAACAGTTCGCCGCGCTGCACGTGATTGCAGAAAGCGCGGATCTCCTCGCGCGTGAGTGGGCGGGCGAACCATTGCATGTTGTTCTTCACGAACATCTGCATCGCCGTGCACTGGATGGAGCAGGCCCGCTCGATCGCCATGTGCACACCGCCAGCGATCGACATGTGAGCACCAAGGAGAATTTGTTTTGTCATGTCGAGCGAAGTCGAGACATCTCTCATCCTTAAACATTAAGAGATTCCTCGACTTCGCTCGGAATGACACAGGCTAAAATCTCTTGGGGTGCCAGTCCGGGTGCTTGAGACTGCCTTCGCCGACGTATTCGAAAAGTTTGTAGACCGGCGTGAGCAAAATACTCGGGCCCTTGCCGCCGATACGAAGGTAAAAATCGAGTTTGTCGTCGAGGAAGTGAATGTCGCCATGGCCGAGTAAGCGGAACAATCGCCCGGTCGCATCGAAGTCATCGGTGTGAATGATTCCGTCTTTAATGGTGAATCTGGCGTCAGCGCGGTGCGCGATGCTGTACCCAGCCCCGGGAATGATGCTGTTGAGGATGGCTGAGAGCGGGCCAAAGACGGGAATGGCAAAAACATCGCCGTTCGTGACCTCGAGTGTACCGCTGCCTTGCATCGCCCGCGCAGCCGTGCCGAGGCCGGTGAAATCGTAGGTCCCGCTGAGCGCGCCCTGCGCGGTCTTGTAGTTGTAGTAGAGATCGGTCAGCTGCGGGAAATTGATTTCAGCCACCGCAATCTTGGCGTGGTAATGCGGATCATTTTTCGCAAGCGAGATGTCGGCCGTGCCGTGGACGCTGCCGGAGAACAACCCGGCCTTAAGATCGACAATTTGCAGGCGGTCATTCGTGAACAGGAGGCGACTGACGACGCGGTCGAACGGCAACGTTTTGCCAAGAAAGCCGTAGTCCATTCCGCCAGGTGCTTCGACGCCGATGTCGATGTGCGTGTTCTTGCCGCCGCGGAACTGATACACCCCATTTGTCGTGACGTTTGGCGGGCGGCGGAACTTATATGGGACGACGGTTTTCCAGAGTTTCGGGTCAACCCAAAGAATCGCTTCAGCCGGACGCAGCGACGTTTTGATTTTGTTGATGCGGACTTCGTGATTTTTGAAATCATAAGCGAAGCTTCCGGTGCCGATGCCTTCGTCGCGCGTCACCCGCAGATTGTCGTACAGAATCGCACCGTCGCCGAAGCGCACATTCGCCGTGGCCGAGTTCATCCACGCGCCGCGGAATCGCGCCCGCTCGAGCGCGATTGTGCCCTCGCCTTTCCAGTTTTCCGGCTGTCGATCCTGCGAGTGGATCACGAGATGAACATCGGGCGGTCGCGGCCATTCCCATTCGCTCAGAAATTGACTCAACTCCGGCGAGACGAGCGGACGTAAAATTGCCGGACTCAGATGACTGTCGATTTTCAGCCGGAAATCGTTCGGCGCATCGAACAACTGCGCGCTCAGATCACCAGTTTGATGTCGCAGGCGCACATCGCGCAACAACGTGCGCTCGCCATCCCAGGAGAATTGCCCGCGTAAGTCGGCAAATGGCACGCCTTTGTAGCTGAAAGCGCCGACACTTGCGCGACCGATCACTTTGATCTGCGGACGCTCGCCGCCAAAACTTGCTACGCCTGAGAGCTCGAGCGCCGGGGGCGCCGTAAATGCAGCATCACGCAGCGGCTGACCAAGGCCGAATGCATCCAGAAAATCTTTCAGAGCGAGATCGCTCCGGATTTGAAAATTCGCTTCATTCGTCCGGCGGCCCCAGCTAGCCTTGGCAGCGAACGTTCCGACAATATCCCGCCACTGGCAGCGGCTGATGTTGAACACCTGATCCGTCCATTCCGCACTCGCGAATAGCTCGCTGATTGTGTAAGCGCCCCGGCGCAGCTCCTCACCCTGGAGCGTCGCTTCGAGGTGCGCGTCTTCGAGTTGTTCCAGGTCCCCGCTAAACTTCACCTGCAGCGACGGACGAGCACGCGGGAAATTAAACTTCTGCAGCTCAATCGCGACGCGTTGCAACATCGACAATCGCATGCGCCATTCTTCCTCCGTCAGTGCCGAGGACGGCTGATAACTCGTGCGCTTGATCAATTGCCCCGTGGCTGAGATGCGGAGCCCGCAAAATATTCCTTCAGCCTGACTGACATAAATTTGCTCGGGCGGAAAATAGATATGCGCGCGAAAGTTCGTCAGCTGCGCCTGCGCGGAACCCGTGTCGCTGGTCTTGATGGGAAGCGTGATTTGCGCGTTGCGAATGTCGAGTGCGTTGAGAAACGGTTGGTGATGCAAAAGGGCCGCGTAATTGATGTCGAGCGCAATCTCGCTGATACGCGCGAGCGTGTTTTCGCGCCGCTTGTAATCAAAAATGCGCACGTCCTTCGCAATCAGCCCGCGGAACGGGTCGAGTGTGAGCCGGCGGATGTGGGCTTCGACGCCGTGTTTGTGCAGTTCTTCAGCGATGCGAGAACGCCATTCGCGACCGAACCCCTTTTTGGAAAGGTACCAACCTCCGGTGATAAAGGCGGAGAGCGCCAGCACAACGGCGAGCCGAACGGCGCTGCGGACGAAGCGACGCGCCAAGCTCGGTTGCCGATCTTGCGGCCGGCGTCGCGTAACTTCCGGCGGGGTTTCGAGAACGGCGGGCATGGTGATTCGTTGAAACGTTGAAGCGTTAAAGGGTTACATTGGGCAACCGGTTCAACGCTTCAACCCTTCAACGCTACAACGTGATTTCAATCTCCGATCTGCCGGCAATCAACGCTTCGCTCAATCTGCTGAGCACGATCTTTATCTCGGCGGGCTGGTTCTGGATTCGACGAAACATCTGGCAGCGACATGTCCCATGTATGATTGCGGCAATTATTACATCGACATGTTTCCTCGTCAGCTACGTCGTGTACCACGCCCACGCTGGCGAGAAATCGTCGGGTTACACCGGCTGGCTGGCGGCGATTTATTTGCCCATCCTCGCCTCGCACGTATTGCTCGCGTTCATCACTCTGCCGCTGGTCGTCGTGACGCTGGTGCCGGTGTTTCAACGTCGCTGGGACCGCCACCGGCGGCTCGGTCGCTGGACGATGCCGATCTGGCTGTATGTGTCGGTCACCGGTGTGCTGGTTTATCTCATCCTCTACCACTGGTTCCCCCCGGCCAATCTGAAATAGCGGTCGCGCACCGCGACAGAGCCCTGGTCCGGCGACGGAGGACGGCAGCCACTACCGTCCCGCCAAATCTTGCGCTCGCTCGCTAATTGATGTTTGATCAGTTCCGCGCCACATGAGGCAAACGGCACCATGGTGACGATCGCGACATTCAACGAGCCGGCCAAGGCCAGGCAGATCAAGCAGCGTTTTCAGCAGGCTGGTGTGCGCGCCGACATCCATAATGAAGCGCCGTTGCAGCAGGTCGGGTTCATGTCGCGGCCGCAGGCAAACGCCAAGGTGATGGTGGATGACGACGAGTTCGAGCGTGCGCAGACTCTCATGATCGAGTGGGAGGCGAACGATGCGGAAATCGCCGCCGCGATTGTTCGCTGCCCGCAGTGCGGGTCGCCCCAGATCGAGTATCCGCAGATGACGCGCAAGTTCATCACGCCGGCAATGGTCGGCCTGCTTTGTGCGCTCAGGATTATCCCGAAGGAATTTTACTGTCAGGATTGCCATTTCACCTGGAGCAACGAAGAAGAGCGCACCATCGGGCGGCTGTGGCACCGATTCTTTCCCGGCGCCGAGCAAACAAGCTGATTCGCGGCCGCACACCGCGGCTGGAAAAGCGCGCCGGGACGAATGATACATTTAGCATTCGTTTCGCGCGCTCATGAAGTGGCTCATCGCTCTGCTCCTCGCGTTGCTTATCTTCGGCGGCGCATGGATCGGGTACAATGTCGTGTTCCACGAAGACATTCAGGTGCGCAAAGAAGAGCGCGGCGAGGTCGCGCCTGCCCCGACACCCGACATCAGTCTGCCGGAATTTCAGGCGGCCGCGAAATTGCGTCAGGATGGCAAACTCATTGAAGCGCGCGACGCGCTGAGCGCGTTCATTCTCAAATACCCGAGCGGCCTGCACACCGAAGAGGCGAAGGATCTTCTCGGCGAAATCAATGTCGACATCCTGCTCTCGCGCATCCCGTCTCCAGAAAAGGAAGAATACATCGTTAAACCGGGCGACGTGCTGGCGAAAATCTCACACAAACTGAAGACCACGCCTGAGTTGATCATGCGCATGAACAACATGAGCAGCACGATGCTGCACATTGGCGAGCGGCTGCTCATTTCGCATCCGGATTTGAGCATGGTCATTGAACGCAAAGGCAAACTGGTGGTGCTGCTCAATCACGGCGCGTTTTTCAAGCAGTACCATGTGCTCGAGGAGAAATTGTCACCCAGGCAGCCGCCGAAGGTGAATACAAAGGTCGCCGAGATCATGGCCTGGCGTGACGGCAGGCGCGTAGGTTTCGGCACGAAAGAATTCATCGGCAGCACGCGCTGGATCCGGCTCGGAACACCGGCGTATACCATCTATTCGGTGCCGGACTCGGCCCATCCAAATGTCGGGCAACCCCCGCCGGCTCAAGGCATCGGTCTGGCCGCGACGGATGTGGAGGAGCTGAGCGGACTTGTAAACAACCGCACCCCTGTCACGATTACGGATTAAGCTTGTAATTCCTGGAAACGTGAAACGTGAATCGGCCACCACTTGACTCGTCCGCGATGTAACGATTTAACGAATCACGATTCACGCTTACATGGACCTCCAGCCGCTCGACTTTGAAAAACCGCTCTTTGAGCTGGAACGCCGGTTGCGCGATTTGAAAACGCATTCCGACGAGCACGATGTCGATCTTGATGAAGCGGTAAAAGCGATCGAGACAAAGATCACCGAAACGCGCGGGCAAATTTATGGAAAGCTGACGGCTTGGCAGCGTGTCCAGATCGCACGACACGTGCAACGGCCCTTCGCCCTGGATTACGTTGAGCGCTGTTTCACGAACTGGGTGGAGCTTCACGGCGACCGCCGTTTCGCCGATGACAAAGCGATGCCGTGCGGAATGGCCATGTTCGGCACGCAGCGCTGTGTCGTGCTCACGCACCAGAAAGGCCGCAATACGAAAGAAAACGTCATGCGCAATTTCGGCTGCGCGCACCCGGAAGGCTACCGCAAAGCGCTGCGCCTGATGCGGCTGGCGGAAAAATTCGGCATGCCGGTGATCTCATTGATCGACACACCGGGCGCGTTTCCTGGCATCGGCTCGGAGGAACGCCACATCTCGGAGGCGATCGCGGTGAATTTGCGCGAGATGATGAACCTGCGTGTCCCCATCATCGCGGCCGTGATTGGCGAAGGCGGCTCAGGTGGCGCGCTTGGCATCGGCGTGGCTGATCGCGTCTTGATTTTCGAGAACGCGTATTATTCCGTCATCAGCCCGGAGGCGTGTTCGGCCATTCTCTGGCGGGACCGGCGCCACGCCGCTGAGGCCGCAGAAGCGCTCAAACTCACCGCTCACGACTTGCTCAACCTCGGAGTTGTCGATGAAATCGTTCCCGAGCCGGAAGGCGGTGCGCATCACGATTACAACGTGGCGGCCGCCAATCTCGGCGCAGCCTTACGGAAAAACCTCGAAGGCGTCCGCGCGCTGGTGATCGACGAACTGATCGAAAAGCGCTACGACAAATTTCGCGAGCTCGGCAACTTCGAAGAAGCACCAAGCGCGGCGACAGCTGCGCGCGCCTGAATGGTGCTCGGCGGCAATTGCGAGCGCGTGATCGCTCCGCTCGTGCTCCTTGTCGTGGCGCATTTGCCGAATGCCGACGCCGCGCCAGACAAATTCAGTTACGCGCGCGACACCTTCGCCTTCGCCAACGCGACGGTGTTTAAGTACTATCGCGGGATTGCGTTTTTGCGGTCGCCGTCAGAAAGCGACCGCAAGCTCTACACCCGGCGCTGTTTCGTCATGACGCGCGGCGCCGTGCAATTTTACAAGTTTGCGCGGTTCGATCCAAATGGCCAGCCGCTCGACGATCGCGAACTGGCCAGACGCATTCGCGCCGTGTCGCGGCGAGCGCCATGGCACGCGCCACTGCCAGATAGTCAGCGCGTAGTTTTTCCCGGTTACGCAAACCTCAACGACATGAGCAAAGCCCGAACGAAGGTGGTCCAGCGAAACATCGGCCTCGGCTGGCCTACTTATATGCGCCTCGGCAATTTCCGCATGCTTTTCCAGCACGATCCGCGCTATCAGGAAAAGACGCACACCAACCTCAACGCCGCGCTTGACCGGGGCGATTTGTTCATCGGCTATCTGTCCACGTTTCCGAGTCTCGCGATCAACCACAGCATCCTCGTTTACGCGCGAAAACCAGAGCGGCCCGACCACGACGTTGAACAACATTATCTCGCTTACGACCCGAATCACCCGGACGGCCCGCGCGTGCTAACGTGGTCGGCCAGGAACCGCGCCTTTGCTTACCAAAAGGATTCCGATTTCATCGGCGGTTTCGTCCGCGTATACCAAATCTACGGTAAGCTGCTGCAATAATGCCGAAAAAACCGCCACCTTCCGAGCCACCGCCCGCCCCCGCACCGCCGCCCGAGCCGTTGCCGCCGAACCCGCCGCCCATTCCGCCGGTTGCGCGCTCAATGGCACGGGCGTCCTGCCCGTGATTTCTGCAATTCATCGGCTGGAAGCCGATGCCACATTATCTTCGCCGGAGCGGCGGATATAAAAAGCGCAGCGCTGGATCGACGCGCTCGGCCCAGGCCGCCTCACTGTGCTCACCGCCTCTGCGCTCGCTGTATTGCAGATCACGGTGCAAAATCCAGCCTTTCTCCACCAAAGCATCGCGCAAGTGCCGCACGCGTTCCCAAGCTTCTTCCTGCGTGCCGGTATCCAGCCAGATTTTATGCGGCAATTTGCGATCGAGGTCGTCCACCATTTGCACGATCACCTCGTTGTCCCACCAAACCGAGGGGGACATCGCGATCAGTTTCGTGAAAATGTTCGGAAACCACAGGCCTAACGAAAGTGCGAGCAAACCGCCTAAGGAAGAGCCGCCGATCCCGGTAAACTCAGCGTCGCGTCTGGTGCGGTACTTCCGGTCGATGTACGGCTTCAACTCGCCAATCAGGAACTCGCCATATTTTCGGCCGAGACCTTTGCTGCGTTTCTTGCGCGCCGCTTTTTCGCTGAGCACCCCGCGGGTCGGCGCGTACTCGTGAACGCGATCCTCGCCCATGTTCGCGACGGCCACAATGATTAGCGGCTCGATCAGATTTTTGCGGATAAGGCGCTCGGCCGTTTCGTCGACCCTCCATTCCACTCCACCGAACGCCGTCGCAGCGTCGAATACGTTTTGCCCATCTTGCAGGTACAAGACTGGATAACGCGTACGTGAAAAACGCCGGTAGCCCGGCGGCAAGTACACGAGCACATCGCGCCGATTGCCCAGAATCCGCGAGGCGAATCCGCGATGGCGTTTGATGTTTCCGGTGTGTGTGTGTTCGGCCATGAGGAAGGACGCATCAGTGAAGATGTCGATCTTGTCCACGGGGAATCGCCTGATTGACCCTGTTTAGGCGCTCTCGTTATTGTCGATCTTCCCACGATGCACGAACGCTACATCAAATGGTACACGCAATGGCTCAGCCGCGACTTTGAGATGCTCATCTTCGGCCACGGCGGCGGACTGCCTCTCATTTTGTTCCCGACCTCTTTCGGCCGCTATTATCAGACCAAAGACTTCGGCCTGGTCGATTCGGTCGCGCCCTTCGTCGATTCAGGTCGCGTGACCGTTTACTGCCCGGACGCAATTGATCTCGAGAGCTTCTACAACAAATCAATTCATCCCGCGGATCGCATGCGCACGCACAACGCCTACGAGCGCGTGATTGTTAACGACGTTTTCGAGTTTGCGCGACGCGAATGTTCGGCACACCGCGTAGCCATGAGCGGCGCGAGTCTCGGCGCATACCACGCGGCCAATATCGCATTTCGTTATCCCGACCTCGTCGGCGCGCTCATCAGTCTGAGTGGTTCGTTCGACATCAGGTCGTTTTTCGACGGCTACCACGACGACAACATCTACTTCAATAGCCCCTACGAATATCTGCCGAACATGCCCGACCCGTGGAAATACAACCACATGCGCATCATCATCGGCACGGGCGAATGGGACAACACCCGGCACGAATCGCTACGGCTCGCCGAGATTTTGAATTCCAAAGGCATCCCCCACTGGCTCGACGACCGCAAATGGTGCGGCCACGAGTGGAGCTACTGGCGCGACATGCTGCCCTACTATTTGTCGACGCTGTGAACTCTTCCTGTCATGTCGAGC
>DASTDG010000129.1:0-2617 GCA_035710475.1 Chthoniobacterales bacterium
CTGCGCGCGGGCCTTCTCGGGGGGTATGCCATCTCGCGCCGCCAATTTCAGCTTCAACGGCTCGAAAGGTTCATTGTCCGGCAAAAACGCGATCGAACCTTCTCTCGTGAAAAGGCGATAGCCAGCGCAGACGCCGGGGTGATTCAGAATCTTTGCCCGAACCCGCACTTTCCCGATGGAAAATTCCATCGTCTTGAGCTCTTCAACTTGGATGGTGCTTGGCAGATCGCGCCAGCTGACCGGGAAAAATGGGATCTCCATTTGCGCGGCCAGAATGCTGGCAAGCCCGGCGCGCGCGCCCTCATATCCCAGCACGCGGATGGAATTTTTGCGATTGTAGGCCGGCCGGAAAAACGGCAGCCCCTGGATATGGTCCCAATGGGTGTGGGTAAGTAGCAACGTCAGTTTGATCGGCGCTGTGCCGAATTCTTGATCCAAGGTGAGTCCGAGCTCGCGAATGCCAGAGCCAGCGTCCAGCACAATAATCTCACTGTCGGTGCGCAGTTCGACGCAGGTGGTGTTTCCGCCGTAGCCAATTGTCGATGGCCCAGGGACGGGAATCGATCCGCGCACCCCCCAAAATTTCAAACGCGTTCTCGGCGGCTCAAATTTGAAGGCCGGCGAATGTTTCGGCGGCAATTTTCGGCGTCGGCGTGCGCGGCGTTTCAACACCCTGGCGATTCTTTGCCAGGTTAACGGCTTGACGAAGTAATCGTCCACGCCCGCTTCCAACACCGCTTCGCGATCGACGTCGTAATGTCGTCCCGCGGTGATGATGGCCTTGGCGGAATCGAGTCTCTCTCGAATCGCCCGGCAGACTTGGAGTCCGCTTAGCTTCGGCAGCAAGAGATCGCAAACGATAAGCGTGGGCTGATGCTCAAACGCCAGTTCGATCCCGCGCCTGCCCTGATCGGCTTCGATCACCTCCCAGCCTCGGCGGACGAACAGCCCCGCCGTGCTCTTGCGGCTTTCCACATCGTCATCGATGAGCAATGCGGTCGGCATGGTGCGGATTTTTGCACGTCAGGTGCAACGAAACCAACCGTTTTTGAAAGCAGCACCGTCGCCACGGCGCCATTGCCGTGCAGCGGGCTTGGGCTAATGCCGTGTCGCTGCGCTAAATCAGAGTCGACCCAAACGGGGCCGGACCTTTTTTCCAGCGCAGGTCCGGCTGCAAGTTAATCTCATCGGCAGGCACATCGAACCCAGCCGACCGCAGCAGATAAGCAACGCCTTCACGACTCTCCATCGTCTCCTTCAAGCTGCGCGCGAAGAGCTCGATGTATTCTTTGTAGGAATCGAGCGCGAGTTTGCCTTCGGCGAAATGTTCCGCCAGCGCTTCATCGTGAAATTCAATCAAATCAATCAGCGCGCGCCGCAGCGCCTGGCGCACTTTGGGATCAATGACAACTTTGAACGGCGTCGCGGCCGGATCGGGTTTGGCCAGGCTACGCGTCTCGCCGCTCCTCTCGGAAGCGACAATCTCGAAATCACCGGCCGGTTTGGATGGATCGATTGCCATCAATTGTCGATCTTACACGCACGAGCGCATCTTTGCGCGACAAAATTTTTGTAGCCACGGCGCTCTGTCGCCGTGCATTGCAGCAGTTAATCGAAGGACAGACGCGCAATTTCACCCTGATAAGGCCACTCGTCGGGCGTTTTGCCCAACCCGGCGCGGACCGGATTCATTCGAACGTACTCCCATTTTTGCGCGTAACTCTCGCTATTGCGCAGAACATGATCGAAGAAACCGTCCTGCCAGTGCGGCTTTGCCACGCCCAGCCCAAGCAGTGTTTTGCCGAGAATCGATCGCAACGCCTGAACCCACTGCGCAAGCGTCGTGCCCTGTGAAGGGAGCGAGACAAACAGATGAACGTGGTCTGGCATCAGCACGTAACGGCCCACGAAAATGTCGCGCTCCTGCGCGCGGCGACAAAATAGCTCAAATGCCTCATGGACCTCCGGCGTGGCGAGCATCGGCAGGCGATTGTGCGTGTTGAATGTGACGAAATAAAACGGCTGCACATTTTGAAACAGCCATCCCAGACGCGGTGGTCGTCGCGGATACAGCCGGTTGTTCCTGCGCACATCAATGAGTCTGCAGAAACTTGGCGTGTTCTTCAATTCGAATGCGGCTCTAGCCACGACGCGGCGCCTGCACTGAGCGAAGTCGAACGTGTCGCTACGAATGGCAACGCCTCGGCAGAGCGAGGCGGCTACAATTCAGAAGAATATCGGGATGATCAGGATCGCGACGATGTTCACTACCTTGATCATCGGATTAATTGCCGGCCCGGCCGTGTCTTTGTAAGGGTCGCCGACCGTGTCGCCAGTCACCGCGGCGGCGTGCGCGAATGAGCCTTTGCCGCCGAGGTTGCCTTCCTCGATGAATTTCTTGGCGTTGTCCCACGCTCCGCCGCCCGAGGTCATCGCGATCGCGACAAACAGTCCAGTCACAATTGTCCCGACAAGCAGACCGCCGAGCACGACCGGGCCAAGCGGTTTGATGACGGCGACGGTAATGACAAAAATGAGCGGCAGCAATGCCGGGACAATCATCTCGCGCAACGCCGCTTTCGTTACGATATCGACGCACGTGCCGTATTCGGGCACG
>DASTDG010000130.1:0-4015 GCA_035710475.1 Chthoniobacterales bacterium
GATGTCGAGCACGCGCTCGAACTTCTCTGTCCCGTCGCGTACGCCGCGCCAGGCCGCGCCCATACAGAAGCGCGTCGCGCCGTTCGCGCGCGCCCGCATTGCCACATCGACAACTTGCTGGATCGACAATAACTCTTCGCGTGCGATTCCGGTCGAGTAATGCGCGCTCTGCGCGCAGTAGGCGCAATCTTCGCTGCACCCACCGGTTTTGATGCTGAGCAAACTGCAGCGCTGCATCGCTTCACCGCGCCAGTACTCGAGATGAACGCCACGGCTTCGCGAGATCAGGTCAAACAGCGGCTGATTATAAAGCGAGGATAATTCGGCAAACTTCATGACGCGCGGACGAACTGACGTGATCCGAAATGACGGTGAGAGATTCCTCGACTTCGCTCGGGATGACAAGAGCGGCGATGCTCAATCGCAAATCGGCAACTCCGACGGTAGTGGCGAGCACGCGAACGGTTTCGGTGTCGGCAATCGAAAATTAATTCTGTGTCACCCAGCGCCCACCGGGTGAGGTCAGGACGGGCAATTCTTCCATCATGAATTGGGTCTTGCCGATGGCGCCGACCATTTTCGTGCCGGTGGCGTTGTACCACTTCTTGGACATGCTCTCGCCGGTGTGACAACCCCAGCTCTGCACATAAGCGCCGTGCGCGAAGATCTGGCGATTGATTTTCCAGAGCTCGCTTTCGTGCAGCCATGATTTGGATGCGCTGTCGAGATTGTTGCTGTAGTCGAACATGAAACAGGCCTTGTTTGAGTGGCCGAAGTATTCGAACCCGGCGACTTTGAAGGTGCGGCGGTCTTGGCTGGTGTTGAGGTAATCGATCACCTCGGAGCCGTTTTTGAACCAGACGAGGCGGAGATTAAATTTGTCGCGCACCGATTCGATGTGGCTGATGAGGTCCTGCTGCTCCTGCTTCCCGCGATCGACGTAGCCCTGCTTGTAAACCAGCCAGGTGATCGGCGCGTCGGGGCCGAGGTTAGCGCGCAACTGTTCGGTGCGGAGCCGCGCCGCGTGGACGAAATTGGCCCACCAGTGGTCGTGCGGATAAACCTTGTATTGCTCCCATTGTTTCAACGACGGGCCGCCCACCACAATTATCCATTCGCCCGGCGTCGGACCCGCCGTTGCGTGCGCCGCCACCGTGAAGATCGACAATGCGCAAATGAGGAGAACCCTTTTCATGCCCAGCTGGGGGAGAGATTATTTATGCACGCGGCGAAACTGCGCAAGTGGGCGGATCGGCTTCTTCGAAAGCCCATGTTATTCGACCGCCGCGCAGCGGCGAATGATTTTACCATCGCGCTCGGAGATCGCGATCCACCTAGGCCTCGCCGTGCACCAAATCTTCCCACCTCTGCCGTTTGCGAATGAGCTTGAACTTGTCGCCATCTACGAGCGCTTCGGCGGGTAAAGGACGCGAATTGTAATTCGACGCCATGACGAATCCGTAGGCGCCGGCGCTCATGATGGCGAGCAGATCGCCTTCACGCAGAGGCGGCATCGCGCGATCGAGTGCGAAAAAATCACCCGACTCGCACACTGGCCCGACGATGTCGATCATCTCTTTCGTGCTCTTGCTCATACTCGTGCTCGTAATCGGTTCCTCCACCGGCACGATCTCGTGGTAGCTGTGGTACAGCGCCGGCCGAATCAGGTCGTTCATGCCGGCATCGACGATGGCGAATTTTTTGCGGCCGGTTTGTTTGATGTAACGGACGCGTGTGAGCAACACGCCGGCGTTGCCGACGAGCAATCGTCCCGGCTCAAGTAGAATCCGCACGCCGAGTTCGCGCAGCGTCGGCAGAATCGCATCCACGTATTCTTTGATCGACAATGCGTGGGTTCGGCTGGCGTCTGCACCCCCACCTGGCGCTTCGCGTCCTCCTCTCCCTGAGGGAGAGCATTGAGATGAGGGCCGTCTCCTCTCGTCCCACCATTCTTTCGCGCCGCTTTCGAATGACGATTCGTAAACAATGCCGAGCCCGCCGCCGATGCTGAAGAACTGGATCGCGTATTTCGATTTCAATTCGCCGACCAGCGGCGCGAGCTTGCGAATCGCGGCTGCAAATGGCTCCGCTTCGGTGATCTGGGAGCCGATATGCATTTGCACACCCACGATGTCGATCTTGCGCATCCTCGCCGCGCGCTCATAGACGGCGCCGAGCTGGTCGAGCGGGATGCCGAACTTGTTCTCGTGCGAGCCTGTCGCGATGTATTCGTGCGTGTGCGGATCGACATCGGGATTGGCGCGCAATGCCACGGGCGCGCGAACGTTTTTATCGGCCGCGATTTTGTCGATGTATTCCAGCTCGGTTTCGCTTTCGACATTGAAGCTGTAGACGCGCTGCTCGAGCGCGTAATCGATTTCCTCGCGCGATTTCCCGACGCCCGCGAACGTGCATTTGTCAGGCGCGCCGCCGGCGTTCAGGACGCGAAATAGTTCGCCGCCGGAGACGATGTCGAATCCGGCGCCGGCATCGGCCAGTAACTTCAGGACCGCGCGATTCGAGTTCGCCTTGACCGCATAGCAAATCAGGTGGTCGATCGGTGCGAGCGCGGCGTCGAGCCGGGTGTAGTGATCGAGAATGGTTCCGGCACTATATACATAAACAGGGGTGCCGAATTCTGTGGCCACGCGCGCAAGATCGACATCTTCGCAGTAAAGCTTGCCTTCGCGATAACGGAACGCGTGCATGCGCTATAACATAGCAGGCGTTCGCCGTCGCGAATGCCTCTCGCACTCATCTCCGCCGGCGCCAAAGCCCGATGAACGCAATCAAAACGAGTAGCACGCCGAAAGTGCAAACAATCGCCGCGCCCGAAGGCAGGTCCCACCAGTAGGAAAGAAACAAGCCGCCGATGCCGCCGATGAGCGCAACGATCCAGCCGATGAGCAGACGATTGCCGGTGCGATCTGCCAGGTTAATTCCACAAACCGCTGGCACAATCAGGTAACTAAACACCAGGAGGACGCCGGCGAGCCGGACAAAACTCGTCACGGCCAAACCGAAGACGGCATAGAAGAGAAAATCCCACCAGCGCACGCGCAGTCCTTTGGCGTAGGCACCATCGCGGTCGAAAGAAACGAGCAAGAAATTTTTGCGCTGCGCAAAGTGGAACGCGCCGACGAGAGCAAACAGCGCGAAGCGCTCCCAAACTTCGCGCGGCGTGACGAGAAGAATGTTGCCGATGAGCATATTTTTGATCTGCTCATCGCCTTCGGCCGCGCGGCTGAGCAAGAGGACTGCGGCAGCCGCGGCGACAACGTAAGCGATTCCAATGACTGCTTCCTGCGGGATCTTGCTGGTGCGTTTTCCGGTTACGGAAAAAATCGCCGCGCCAAGCAGCGTAAACGCGAGCGCGATGCTGAAAGTTGTCCAGCTTTCCAGATCGATATGAAGGAGCACGGCGAGACAAATCCCGAGCGATGCCATTTGGGCCATGGCGATGTCGATGAAAATGATGCCGCGTTGGACGACATGCAGCCCGAGGTAAACCAGCAACCACGGCAAAAGAACGCAGGCCGCGATCGGCCACAGCATCACTTCCCACATGTCCTTACAATCCGTGAGTCGTGATTCGCGATTCGTGAATCGTTGTTTGGCGGCTCATTTGAGCGCGGCGGCGAGACGGGAGACGAGCACGTCGATTAGTTTCACGTAAGTATCGGTGCCGGGAAGACCGCCGGGGAACTGGCAGAAGTCCACCACTTTCGCGCCGGTTGCGCTCGCGACTTTCTCGGCGATGCGGCGGTCGTGGTATGGCTCAACGATGACTGCTTTCACCTGCTGCGCTTTCATTTGCGCGATCACTTCGGTCAAATGCGAGGGCGACGGTGGAATGCCTGGTTTCGGCTCCAAAAAGATGTCGATGTTGAGGCCAAAGCGGTGCCCGAAGTACGGCCACGAGTCGTGATACGCCGCGAGATGCTGGCCTTTGAAGGGCAACATGGCCGCACCCCATTCCTGTAGTTTCGCGTTAATCGTGGCTTCGAATTTTTTG
>DASTDG010000131.1:0-4113 GCA_035710475.1 Chthoniobacterales bacterium
GGCGTGGCCGGTCTCGTCCGTGCAAACGTCTTCATAGGTCGGGTTTTCTTTTTTGCCCCCCGCATAGCCGACACTCGTGTTCACGACACCCTTCAGATTTCGGAACGTTTCTTCCACTCCCCAAAAGCAGCCCGCGCCAAATGTCGCCTTTTCAGTCATACCTGCACCAAGTAACCGGGAACGATTCAGCACGCAAGCGCGCGGCTCGACAATTGATTTTCTCTGCTCGATTTGCTGGCATCCATAAAACCTCGTCAGATGAATTTTGAAGCTCGTCGGATAATCAGGTCTGATCACCCGAGTTTGCCCGGCCATTTCCCCGGCGCGCCGATCGTGCCAGCGGTAGTGATTCTCGATGAAGTGATGGCGGCTGTAACTGAATGGCGTGCAGATTCCCGCCTCATCGGCATACCCGCAGTGAAATTTCTGGCGCCATTGCGGCCTGCCCAGCCATTTACGATCTGTTTATCTTCGACCAACGAGGCGGAGAGCGAAATCGGTTTCCGTTGTCATGTCGAAGATCGTGTAATTGTTGAGGGCCGGCTCTGGATCCGGCGCGGCTCAAGATAGCTCGTGAACATGCGTGTAGCTCAGCCACCTCGTGTTGAAGTTCGGCCGCGCGACCCGGGGCTCGCAGACTGGCTGAAACATTACCCCGCGTGGCTGTTCAGCGAACAATTGTATCAGAGCATCGAACTGATGGAGCGCTACAGCATCGAGCTCGCTGCCGATCTGTTGCGCCGGCTTCATTTGATCGACGCGCTCGGCGAGTGGCGGTCATCGGAGGAACTTTGCCGCGCGCTGTCCTTTCAACCGCGTTTCCATTTTGCCTTGAGCTGGATTTTGGAGCGCTTGGTCGAGACGGACTGCATTAAGACGCAAAGCACCGGCGCAAAGCACCGGTATCGGCTGCGCTACGCGCCTTGGCCGCCCGAGCTCGAGCGCCTACGTGAAGCGACCCTGGAGATCCATCCCAGCAATGCGGCGACTTTGGATTTGTTAGACTGCGCTGCCAGCCTGTATCCAGCCGTTGCGCGGGGCGAGCAGAGCGCTGAGCAAAACCTGTTTAGCGCAGAACGAATACCGTTGTGGCTGAATTATTTTAACAATGACAACTTAACTTATGCGGTGAACAACTGGGTCACTGCGGTGCTGATTGCCAATCGTGTCCAAGATCGATCGAACATCCGCATCTTGGAAGTCGGCGCGGGTGCCGGCAGCGCGAGCGAAATTCTATTGCGCTGGTTTGAAGAAAGCGGGCTTTTGCCACGCATCCAGCGCTATCTCATCACGGAACCGAATGCGTTCTTCCGGCGTCGCGCTCAACGTGAGCTTGCAAAACGATATGTCGATCTTCCATTGGAATGGGGTGCGCTCGACCTCAATGCGGCATGGGCCACTCAAGGCGTCGCACCGGGCGAGTTCGATTTCGTGTTCGGAGTTAACGTATTGCACATCGCGAAGGATCTTCTGTTTAGTCTGAGCCAAGCGCGCTCAGCGCTGGCGAGCGACGGCTGGCTGGTTATTGGCGAGTGCCTGCGGCCTTATCCGAACCAGCCAATTTATCCGGAACTGATGTTCCAGATTTTGGACAGCTTTGCAGATGTCGATCTAGAGCCGGAGATTCGCCCCAATCCCGGTTTTCTGACTCCAGAGCAATGGCGGAGCGCATTTGCGCGCGCCGGCTTTGAAAACGTCAACGCCGAGCCGGAGATCGACAGGATCCGCGAGGTCTATCCACATTTTTTTACCGGCGGCATCTGCGGCCAAAAGATTCCCGGACAATGACTCCGCAGCTTTCAGGCGCCAAACCTTTGGACGCGTATCGCTGGATCAAATTGCCCGAGCGCGGCACACCGACATCGCTCCGCCTCAGCGGATGGGTCGCATTGCACATCGGCCGCTGGGCGGCGCGCCTTCTCCTCCTTCCCGCAACGCTGTATTTTCTGATCAGCGCACATGACGCGCGGCGGGCATCGTACGAATACTTACAACGCATGCGCGACGGTCGCCGCGCGCCTTGGTGGCACGTTCTCCGCCATTTTTATCGTTTCGGCGCGACGATTTTGGATCGCGTTTACCTGCTGCGAGGCGAATTCGGGCACTTCGCCTTGACGCTTCATGGCCGAGACATTCTCCACCGGCAAATCGACAGCGGCAAAGGCTGCATTCTTTTAGGGGCGCACCTCGGCAGTTTCGAAATCCTGCGCACGCTCGGCGTCACGCAGCAGGAGTTTCCGCTCAAGGTGTTGATGGACACCGCGCATAACGAAAACATCACCCGCTTCCTTGACGCGCTGAATCCAAAGATTGCGCACACGGTCATTGCGGCCGAGGGCGCTGATAAGTTGCTGCGAGTGAAAGAAAGCCTCGATGCCGGTTTCCTCATCGGCATGTTAGGCGACCGCGTCGCAACCGGGGACAAGACCACGCAATGTCAATTCCTCGGCGCGCCTGCAATTTTTCCGGCCGGCCCCATCCTGCTCGCTGCGATCATGCATTGTCCGATCATCCTGTTTTTTGGGCTCTACCGCGGCGGCAATCGTTACGAAATCTTTTTCGAGCAGTTCGCTGATGACATCGCTTTGCCGCGCGAGCAGCGCAGCGAGGAGACTCAGATTTGGGTGCAACGCTATGTCGCGCGCGTGGAGCATTACGCGCGTCTTGCGCCTTACAACTGGTTCAACTTCTACCCGTTCTGGGATCAACCGCGCTTTCGCGAGATAGCGAGCGAGATAGCGACAATGCGCGGAAACAACCAAGAGATCGACAAAACTGAAATCCGCGCGCTTATCCCCCACTCGGGTTCAATGTGCCTGTTGGAGAGGGTGATCGAATGGGATGATCGGTCGATCTTCTGCATCAGCAATACTCATCGTGATTCGCACAATCCTTTACGGCGCGACGGACGATTAGCGGCCGTGCATGCTTTCGAATACGGCGGCCAAGCCGCCGCAGTGCACGGCGGATTACGCGCCCGCGCGGCAGGCACAACCGCGGCACCGGGCTATGTAGCTGCACTGCGCGATGCCCATTTGCACGTGAGCCATCTTGATGAAATCGATTCGCCGCTCAACATCCGCGCGGTCCGCTTGTTTGGCGATGAAGCTAACACCGTTTATGCATGCCAGATCTCAGCCGGCGACATTCTTCTGGCCGAGGGGCGCATCACAATCATGCCACGCGCCTAGCGGCAATGAATGAGCTACATTACGATCCCGCCGTCGACGCAGAGCGTCTGGCCGGTGATGTAGCTCGCTTCGGCCGACGCGAGGAAGGCGACGACATTCGCGACATCCTCCGGCGTTCCGGTCCTGCCGAGGGGAATTTGCGCTTGGATTGTGGTTTTAATTTCATCCGACAATCCCGAGGTCATGTCAGTCGTGATGAAGCCAGGCGCGACCGCGTTTACGGTGATGTTGCGACTGGCCAGCTCGCGCGCGAGCGATTTCGTAAATCCGATGAGGCCAGCTTTGCTCGCGGCGTAGTTCGTTTGGCCGGCGTTGCCGATTAATCCGATCACCGAAGCGATGTTGATGATGCGGCCGCTGCGCTGCCGCGTCATCGCGCGCACCACTGCTTGGGTAAAGCTGAATGCGCCACGCAGATTTGTCTCGATGACGCTGTCCCAATCCTCGACGGAGATCCGCATGACAAGGTCGTCGCGAGCCACGCCCGCGTTGTTCACGAGGATGTCGATCTTGCCGAACTCATCCAGAATTTCTGCACCGACGTTTTGCACCGCGCCGTGATCGGCGACATCAACGGCGTAAGCTTTTGCGCAACCGCCGCGGATTTCGTTTAACTCGTCAGCCGTCCGCTTTGCGTTTTCTTCGGTCCGGCTGACGCAGGCGACCCGCGCTCCTTCAGACGCGAATCGCAGCGCGAGCGCATGGCCGATACCTCGACCCGCGCCAGTCACAATGGCGACCTGATTCTCAAATCTCATCAACACGCGCGTTTAGGATGCAAAGATCCGGAGAAAGGCAACCTCACTCGCGAGCGCTTCCTGGATATTGCGGCCCAGATTATCGCGTAAGTCCTCCAGCCAGCGAATCCGGCGCAGCACTTCGGCGCTCGTAAAGCGCTTTGCCGCCTCGGTAGTTTGATGTT
>DASTDG010000132.1:0-3908 GCA_035710475.1 Chthoniobacterales bacterium
TCGACAAGATGATCGAGCTCGGGTGTGCTGTTCTCGAAATTCGTGCGCGAACTTTCGTGCGATGCATTCATCAAATCGCCTAGACTGACGCCCTCGCCGCGTCTCAGCAGCTCGACGGCACGCCAGACGCGTTCGTTTTCGCCAATAATGTGCGCAGCGCGCCGCCGGAAGAGCGGTGCAAGATCGACATGCGCATTTAGCTGCGCGGGGAAAATGTCCCGCAACGCGCGGACGCCTAGTGCTTGCGCGGCCGCGCGCGTTTGTTCGCGCCGCCGGTTGTATTCACTGCGGGCGAGCTGACGTTTTATTCCCGAGTCAGCCACGACCAGCGAGAGATCGTTTGGAAATGAGATCGTGTGTACCTCTTCCGTGCGGCAGTCGAAGAAGATGAGCTCACCCGCTTTCGCAAAGATCGATGTGACCTGATCGAGCAAGCCCGCCTGAACGCCGCTGAACTGATGCTCGCTGCGCTGACAAATCTTCGCGAGCTCCAGCGGCGGCAGTTCGCACTTGTTTAGTTTGAGGAGGAAGAACGCGGTTGCGACGGCGAGCGCCGCGGAGCTGCCGAGGCCGATGCCAGCGGGCAGGTCGCTTTCGATCACAGCGGAAAATCCGCGGATTGAAATGCCCGCTGTAAGAAGTTCGCTCGCGACGCCCAGGGGATAATTGGCCCAGCGCAACTCCCCTTGTTGCGGTCGCAGTTGTGAAATGCCGATTTCAGTGGGCGGGTACGATGTCGATCTTAATGAGATACAGCCATCATTCTGCACATTGCCGCAAACGCGTACCGCGCGATCGATCGCCGCGGCGAGTACTACCCCTTCATTGTAGTCCGTGTGGTTCCCGAGGATCTCGACGCGGCCCGGTGCTTCAGCGGAAACTGGCCGGTCTTCAGGGTGCATACGGCAATTTCGCAGGCCGAGAAAATTTCACTTTTGTCGAAAAAAGCGGTTGCGGCGGCAGTAATTTTGCTCGATAGGACGCGCTCGCTATGCGGAAAACCCCCTTCTGCGTCCCACCCATTGTCGTCATCGTCGGTTCATTCCTCAGTGCGAGCGGTGTTCATGCCGCTCGGCTTGGTTCGACTCATTCGCAGTTCACGTTTCGCGATGGTAACGGAAAAGCCGAAACGGTTCCGGTCGAATCAAACTATTACCCAAAGAAGATTACTTCGCCGATGGCGAAATTGGATCGCCGGCTCGATCCGCGACTGCTGCGCGCTGTCACCGTGGCCGAGGAACGCGCGCATGCGCATTCGCGCGAGCAATGCTGGCATTATGTCAAGGACGCGCTTCTCGCAGCCGGCGCGGTGAGCTCCCGGCCAAAGACGCTCCTCGCGAAAGAGGCCGGCGATGAGCTGGCGCGGAACTACGGCTTTACTCGCCTATCGGTCAACGACCCGTATGCGGCGCCGGTTGGTGCGGTGCTCGTTTACGATGCGAAACGCGCCGCTGGGCACGTCGAGATCCGCACCCGGGACGGATTCGTCAGCGACTTTCGTTCAAAAACGCCTTCGCCGCGGCGGTTGCTTGCCGTTTACGCTAAGCTGTCGTCCTAACATCCAATCCCGACCGACCAGCGCCGTGACCTCCGCGCCTGTGCCGCGACGCGTGTAGGCGGTGTTGCACGGCGCCAGCACGCCAGCAATCAGTCTCGCACGTCCAATTGCCGGTGAATGCGCGAACTCCTTTTGCTGACCGTTTTCGGTCAGGACGTAAACTGGACTAATTCTATGAAAGCAAAATCGACATCGTTCGCACAGTTGCTGAGCGTGGCAATTGCGGCTGGCGCATTCTGCACGGTCGGCTCCATCTGTTTCGCTCAGGGGCGGGACACCACGACCTCGACCGCCACTAATCCGCATTTGCAGCCACAGACCGCTACCACTGCCCAGACCAAGGTCAGTCCCAAGGACAACACCTTTCTGGTCAACGCTTCCACGAGCAATGCCGTCGAAGTCGAGGATGGAAAGATCGGCCAGAGAGCCGGGAGCGCCGAGGTGAAGAAGGTGGCAGGACGGATGGTGGCTGAGCATTCGAAAGCCAACAAGGAACTGATCGATCTGGCCAAGAGAAAAGGCGTCGCACTCAACACCAGTGGTATTACGGCCGAAATCAAGATGGCGCCTGGACCAGAGTTCGATCGGCAGTTTCTAGCCATGCTCGAAACCAACCACAAAAAGGCCATCGCCGATTTTGAAAAGGAAGCAAAGAGCGGCGATGACTCAGACCTGCGTGCTTATGCAAATCGGCAATTGCCGACCCTACGCGAACACCTCACAATGGTGGAGCAGGCAATCCGTAAGACCGGCTCCGTGAGTCGATAAAGCCGGCGCCGCCTGCCGTTAGGTTCACGCTGACAAGCTGCCGGCGCTGATGCAATCTCAGCGCCAATGTCGGGTCAGAGTGTTCGGATTGCCATGTGGTCGGGCCCGCGCAACGTCTCTACCGCGATGATGCGCGCCTGGGGCAATCGGGCCGACACCGTTGTCGTCGACGAGCCGTTTTACGCATATTATCTCAAAGCGACCGGCAAAAAACATCCCGACGCCGAAGAAGTCATCGCGCAAGGCGAGACCGATTGGCGAAAGATCGTCGCGTGCCTAACGAAGGAGCCGATTCCCGGTGGCAAGAGCGTCTTTTTCCAAAAGCATATGACCCATCACCTGCTACCAGAGGTCGATCGAGAATGGATTGTCGATCTTGCCAACTGTTTCCTCATTCGCGACCCGCGCGACGTTATCCTCTCTTACCTCAAAAAGAATCCCGACCCGGCGCTGGACGACTTGGGTTTCGTCCAGCAACGCGAAATCTTCGAGTTCGTGCGTGAGCGAACCGCGTCCATTCCGCTGGTGGTTGAAGCCAAGGATGTGCTGGATAATCCCGAGCGCATATTGCGGCTGATATGCGACGCGCTGGGTGTCGAGTTCGATTCCACGATGCTCTCATGGCCGCCGGGGTTACGCGAGACCGACGGGATTTGGGGCAAACATTGGTACACCGAGGTCGCAAGATCGACATCATTCCACCGCTATGAACCGCGTGAAGGTGCCGTGCCCGACCGGCTCCGCAAGATTCACGAGCGCTGCCGCGACTGTTACGAGGCGCTTTACCAACACCGGCTGCACTGATGATCATCCGCAGATTTTGCAGATTTACACAGATTGAAGGTTTCAACGACAGCTCATACAAATTCAGCTCTGAATAATCTGCGAGAATCTGTGTAATCTGTGGATCAATAAAGATGCTGCAGAAATTGCATGAGCGGAACCGCGATCTGATCGTTAACATTAACGGTCAGCTGATGCACCGCGATCAGGCTGGCGTCAGTCCTTTCGATTCGGCGGTCCAGGGAGGGGACGCAGTCTGGGAGGGTCTACGGCTCTACAACGGTCGCATCTTTAAATTGCACGAGCATCTCGACCGGCTCGAGCGCTCGGCGCGCGCTCTTTCGTTCGTTAGTCTTCCGCCACGCGAAAAAATCATCGACGAACTCAAGCGCACACTCGCCGCGAACAAAATGCGCGACGGTGTTCACATTCGGCTCACCCTCACCCGCGGGGTGAAGATCACCTCCGGCATGGACCCGCGCCTCAATCAAAGCGGGCAGACGTTGATCGTTGTCGCCGAACACAAACCACCGGTTTACTCGAAAGACGGTTTGAAACTCATCACCGCCACCGTGCGCCGGCCGCCGCCGGAAGTTCTCGATGCCCGAATTCATCACGCCAATTTGTTGAACTCGATTCTGGCCAAAATCGAAGCGAACAGCGCCGGCGCGGACGACGCGCTCATGCTCGACACCAACGGCTTCGTGGCTGAAACAAACGCGACCAACGTTTTTATCGTGCGCAAAGGCGACCTCGCCACGAGCCGCGCTGTCGCCTGCCCGGAGGGAATCACCCGCGC
>DASTDG010000133.1:0-5833 GCA_035710475.1 Chthoniobacterales bacterium
GTGCTTTGGGACAAGGAGACAAGCAAGATCGTGAACAACTGCGAGGACGACATCTGCCGGATGTTCAACAACATCTTCGACGCGTTTGCCCGAGACAAAGATGTCGATCTTTTCCCGAAGGAGATCGAAGCCGAGCATAACAAGCTAAACGATTTCCTCTACGACAACGTGAACAATGGCGTCTACAAGGCCGGGTTCGCGACGCGCCAGCGCCCGTATGAAATCTCCTGCCGCAAATTATTCGAGGCGCTCGACCAACTCGAGCAGCGCCTAACGGAGATTCGCTACCTGTTCGGCAATCGTATTGTCGAAGCCGATTGGCGGCTCTTTTGCACGCTCGTGCGGTTCGACGTCGTTTATTACGGCCATTTCAAATGCAACCTTCGCCGGATTATCGATTACCCGAGCCTCCAGGGCTACCTGATGGATTTGTATCAGCAGCCGCGCATCGCCGAGACGGTAAACTTCGAGCACATCAAGCGTCATTATTACATGACGCACGAGGAAATTAATCCAACGCGCATCGTCCCGCTCGGTCCGGCAATCGATTTAAGCAAACCGCACCGTCGCGAGATTCTTTAAGCGCCGGAATTTACTGGCTGTACGCCCAGTTACGGTAACGTCGAAAGTTTTTCTGGTCGTGCCAGATGCTTTTGAGCATTCGTCCGCCGAGTTCTTTGAAGAGTTGTCGCGCCAGAACGCGGTCCTCGGCCAGACAAGCCAACCAGCAGTAGTCGCTCAAAATTTCCAAGGACTGCGGATATCTAGCTCGCATCAGCGCAAAGCCGTCGCAAGTCAGGGGCCAGGAAGCATGCGACTCCCGGAATATATTTTTGTAATAATTCTGCAACGCATCGACAACGCGCGCGTATGCTTCGATAGTCTGGGGCTTTGACCGATCGGTTTCCGAGCCAAGAGCGTATTCCCATTCTCCCGGTTGTCCGTGCCATCGGGGCAAGAGATATTTCGCCTTGGCTATGTCATAGGGCCAAAACTCGGGCTCGAAAGCTTTGGCCTCCCGGAAGAGCTTTTCGTGGTCGTCCCAGCTCCAACCCTGACCCAACGCCACGCGCATGTAGGCAACCCACCAGACTGGGCATTTTGTTCCGAAACCGCCGGACGCATCGAGAAGCTCTTTCGCTTTGGCCAGCCGTTCGCCGAACAGACGCCAGCCCTCTTTTGTCACCTTATTGGCGTACCCGCTGCCGCGAGCATGCCAGGCGTACTCCGCGAAAAAATCAGCATGAGCTACGTACGAGGTAATCGAGCGCGGCTTGGCTGCGTCCCAATTTTCATGAATTGTCGAATGAAGCTGCCACATGCTCTCCGGCTCGTCCGATCGACAACGCAGCGCTTCGTAGAACTGATATATTTTCCACGAGCCGTTACCGAAGCGCGCTGGCTCGGAGCGTAGCTGGCTCGCTAAGGTTTCAAGCTCATCGAACTTGCTCGCGTTGTAGAGACTTCGCGTTTTCAGACGGAATTGCCAGATCTCGCTGACGATCTTGTCCTCTGTCTCTGCGACCGGCGGCAAGCCGGGTAAATCCTTGACCTCTGGTTGCGTGCGGTGGCACGCCGGCAGTGTCGCTAGGCAAAGCACGAGCGTGGAGCAGATACGAGCAATGGAGGTTCGTATCTTCATCAACCATTCGGTCCTTGACCGCGTCTGCCGCTGACTCTGCGCAAGATCGACATCGGCGTGAGCCGCACGAAAAACATGCCTAACTTCATCACCAGACCGGGAATGACGAGCGGCCGGTCGGCTTCGACCGCGGTGAGGGCATCGCGCGCGACCTGTTCGACCGCGACCTGAACAAATTCAGGGCCGGGGCCAGGTTTCACTTTACGGCCAGGGCGACTCGCGACTTCCTGGAATTCGGTGTGGACCGGCCCGGGGCACAACGCGCACACGCTCACCCCCGTGCCGCGCAAATCGGCGCGTAACGCTTCGCTGAAACTGTTGACGTATGCTTTTGTTGCGGCGTAGACCGCGCACTCGGGAATCGGCAGAAATCCGGCGGATGAGCTCACGTTCAAGATTGCACCGCGCTTCCGCGCCAGCATTTGCGGCAGCAACTTTCGCGTCAACGTGGTGAGCGCAACCACGTTGACGAGCAACATTGCGTCATTACGTGCCGGGTCGGAAGAAGCGAACGGGCCGAGATCGCCCAGGCCGGCGTTATTGATCAAAAAATCTATGTCGATCTTTTCCCGATCGAGCCATTGCACCAAAGCGTCGATTTGTGATGCGTCGCGAAGATCGAGAATCCGCGTGTGCACTTTCAGCCGCGGATTGCGCGCGCTTAACTCCTCGCGCAATTGTTCGAGCCGTTGACCGCGACGTGCAACTAGCACAAGCAGGTTCGCACGCGCCGCGAGTTGCCGAGCAAATTCGCGACCAATCCCGGCCGAAGCGCCGGTGATCAGCGCGCTGCAGTTATCCAGTTTCATTGTCGGGCGTTTGCAATGACCGGAGTTCTGGCTTCGTCAGCACCCGCCAGTGGCCGCGCGGCAAATCGCCGAGCCGAAGATTTCCGACGCGCACGCGAACGAGGCGTTTCACGTTATAGCCGAGCGCGTGGAACATGCGGCGAATCTGGCGGTTGATTCCCTGTCGCAGAACGACGCGCAGACGAGCCGGGCGGATGGGATGCAGCTGCGCGAGTTGCGCGCGTTGGCCATCGAGAACAACTCCGCGCAGCAATTTGGGCGCGAGCGCCGGCTTCCATGGGCGATCGAGAGTGACTTCGTATTCCTTGTCGACCTTATAGCGCGGATGAGTGAGCCGTTGCGCCAACTCGCCGTCGTTTGTGAGCAAAATCAACCCTTCACTCTGCGCGTCGAGTCGACCGATGTTGAAGAGGCGTTGAAATTTCGGCGGCAAGAGATCGAAAATCGTGTCACGCGCGTGCGGGTCGCTCTTGGTGGAAACGAAACCGGCTGGTTTGTGCAACGCGACCGTGATTGGAAGATCGACATGCACCAGTTTGCCATCGACTTTTACGTGGTCGCGCGCGCTCGGTTGCGCGCTGAAGTCGGTGCACGGCTGTCCGTTGATAGTGACGCGGCCGGTGGCGATGAGTTCGTCGCAGTGTCGCCGCGAGCCGAGTCCCGCGGCGGCGAGGTAACGGTTCAGGCGCATGGGAATCGTTAAACCGTGAATTCGCTGAATCGGATTCGTCCAGCCGATTTAACGATGTAACGCTTTAACGATTCACGTTTCCGCTACACGTCCGGCTTGGTCTTGGGAAGGCCGACCACTTTGCGGCCTTCCTTCCATTGGCCGCGCTTTTTCAACAGCTCGACGCGCTCGAAACGTTTCAGGACGTTTCGCTTCGCGGCAATGGTGCTGGCTCCTTTCAAGCTGCGATGTTGCGACATAGCGAGACTGCCAATCTGCAGTGAACGCCGACCTTAACGCACCGTGTCCGTTTTTCAAATCACTCGCGCTACAACTGATTGCTGAGCACGGCATAGGTGCCGCAGGTCGCGACCTGATGAAAAATGTGGAAGCGCTGGATGAGCAATGCTTGCCAATGTGCCGCGCGCGATTGTTCGACGATCAGATACACCGGCTCGGCGTCGCCCCAGCGCTCGAAGACACCGGCTTCGTCGACAAATGTCTCGCCGGCACCGCCGCCGAACGGCGCTTCTTTGGCAGGATTTTGGTTCACGAGTGAAAAGCTGCGGTTCAAATAAAAGACGAGACTGCTACTGTCCTCGAGCGGTCCCTCGAAGAGGACCTCGTGGTCGGTCGCGACGCGCGAGTTGAGGAGTCGAGCTGCATCAGCCAGTGAGAAGAACGGCGCGATGCGCACCACTCCGTCCATCATGGCCAATCCTGTCGGAACCATCGCCGCCGCGAGGGCGATGACGGCAAACCGATCGTGCTTTTTGTGCAGCAGATAGAATCCGAGCCCGGAAAAGAGCACCAGGGAGAAGCCGCTGATGAACAACATCGAACGAAGACTCAGCCACGTCGCCGTTGGCATCGCGCGCAGTGCTTTCCATGCTGTCCACCGCATATCCATGCTGCCCCACCCCCCGTGCATTTCGCGTGCAAGGAGTGGCAGAAACAGAGCGAGCGCTATGACCAGCAGCCCGGCGAGGGTCACGGCAACGACTCCGGTGGCGCGCAGTTTGTCAGGCGCCCGTTCCCACGCGCTGGCGGCCCACAGCGCGAACGCGCTCCACATGCTCATCGAGTAATAATCCTGGCGTTGACCGACGAGCAGCAGTGGCACGAAGGCAACTGCCATCCAGCAAAGTGGCAGCGCGTCGCCAAAGTGGATTTCGCGCGGCCGAAAAATGCGTCGGTTCGCGAGGAACAACGCTGGGAGCAGAGCAATTGACCATGGAAACCACCAGACGAAATGAAGGGTGAGAAATTGCAGCGGCGGGACGCCCTCATAATCGTGAGTGGCATCCGATAAGCCACGAACATGGCCGATCCATTCCGCGCCTAACAACTGCCGCAGATATCCAGGGAAGTGCCGCTCGGCCCACATGTGCCACGGCACGACAAGCAAACAAAAGATTGATAAGTACTCCCAGCGCAGCAAGGCGCGAAAACGCATGCGCGCTTCTCGGAAGAAGATGGAAAGCAGAAGAAAAACCGCGGCCACGTAAATCAATCCGAGCGGACTTTTGGCCAGCGTCGCTAGTGCGCAGCAGAGCCAGACGCCGATAAACCAGCCCGCGCGCCGACCACGCGACTGATAACCGCGCAAGCCGCAATAGATCGCGCCGGCAAGGAGCGCGCTAAATACCGGTTCCGGCATCAGAATTCGGCCAAGCAAAAATACGCCGCACGAGCAGAGATAAATCAGCCCCGCCAGGAAGCCGCGCCAGTAGCCGGCCAGTCGTTCGCCAATCAAAAACGTGAGTGCAACAGTCGCTACCGTCGCGAGGGCGACCGGCAGGCGCGCGGCGGCGGCGGTGACACCGAAGAGCTTGAACGATCCGATGAGTAGCCAGTAGAGCAACGGCGGTTTTTGCAATCGGGGCACGTGGTCGTTCGTCGGCAGAAGCAGGTGATGCTCAGCGATCATCTCACGCGCAGCGCCGGCGTATTGGCCGTCGGTTTGGCTGTAGAGATCGCCCCATCCGATGGTCGCGACGTGCAACAATACCGTCAGCGCCAGCAAACAGACCAACAGCGCGTGGCGAACCGGCGGAGGATTGATCGCCGACGGCTCGAGCAGCGTTTCCTCGATCCTCAGCGTGTTCGCGCCGACGTGCATTGCTCGTTAGGCATTTAGCGCAACATGCTGCGCCGCTGCGCTCTGGGGTGAATGATTGGCGCGATATTTCTCCCAACTCTCCGGCAAACGCAGCAGTGTAGCCGTCGGCATCTTGATGAGCACGAGCATCTGCCGACACTCGGCGATCAGCGCGCCGTCTTGCGGCCGAAGAATCCGAAACGCGCACCAGAACCGCGCGCGATCGAGTTTGTCGAGCCAACCTTCGATGACGAGGCGATCGGCTAATTTTGCCGCCCGGCGATAGTCAATCTCGGTGCGAACAACGACCGGATATTGCTGGCTCGTTGCCATCTCGGCGAGGCGCAAGCCCAGTTCTTCCGCTAGCAGTGTCCGCGCAATTTCAATGAACCGGAGATACGCAATATTGGAGACGACCCCGCCGCAATCGGTATCGAAAAACATCACCTGCACCTCGGTTCGAATCGACGGCCGCTCTGAAGTCATCATTTGGAAGTTATCACGAACTCTTCTGCAAGATCGACAATACAGCATCGGCCACTTCCCGGGGGTTCACAGCTTTCATACACCGAAAATCAATCGGACATTCGCGTAAGAAACACGGGCTGCAT
>DASTDG010000134.1:0-3063 GCA_035710475.1 Chthoniobacterales bacterium
GCCGAGGTCGCGCAGTTTCCGCAGCGTCCCGAGCAGCCGCGCGTTGTCGCGCTGATGTAGGCCGATGCTCGGCTCATCAAGAACGTAAAGCACGCCGGCAAGACCCGAGCCGATTTGCGTCGCCAGGCGGATACGTTGCGCTTCGCCGCCGCTCAACGTCCCACTCTCGCGATTGAGCGTGAGATAACCGAGCCCGACCTCGACGAGAAACTCCAAGCGCGACCGGATCTCCTGCACCACGTCCGCCACGATGGTCTCCTGCTGCGCGCTCAACTCGAGTTTGTCGATGTAACGCGCCGCTGCCTCGACGCTAAGCTCACTGAATTGATGAATATTGAGCTTTATTGTGGCGCAACCGTCTCGGTTGCGATCTGCAAGCGAGACGCATGCGCCACGAATCGTCACCGCGAGGATCTCCGGCTTCAGCCGCGCGCCGCCGCAGGTTTTGCACGGCACCCGCGTCATGAATGAGCGAATGCGATTGCGCGTGAATTCACTTTGCGTTGTCTCATAGAGCCGCTGCATCTGTGGCACCAAGCCTTCGAATGGCCGCGCCACTTTCTTTTCGCCGTTGCCGCCGAAGTTCGTTTCAATCGGCCTGCCGTTCGTTCCGAAATAAAGCGCGTTTTTGAACTCGTTAGGCAAATCGGCGAAGCGCGCATCTTCGTCCACTTGGAAATGTTTCACCAGCGCGCCCTGCCATTGCCGGTAATACGCCTGCATCCGCTTCGTCCCGCGCCGCCACGGCACAATCGCGCCCTCCGCGATCGTTTTTGTCTGGTCTGAAATCATCAACTCAGGGTCGATCACCAGCTGTGTGCCCAACCCATGACACGCCGGACACGCGCCGAGATGGCTGTTGAACGAAAAATGTTTCGGCGTCAGCTCGCCCAGCGTGAATCCCGTCTCCGCGTTTCCGTAATCAGTGGAGTGGCGATGCTCAATCCAGCTTTCTGATGTTTTAGCGTTGGACGTTGAGCGTTGAACGCCTGCCGCGCCGGAGCTTTGCGAAGGCGGGTTGGGCGTTTGCTCGAGCACAACAACGTGATTGCCGCCCCACTTGAGCGCCGTCTCTACCGAGTCCGTCAACCGGCTGCGAACACCGTCACGGATAACTAAACGATCCACGACCGCTTCGATCGTGTGTCGCGCGTTCTTCTTTAGCCGAATGGGCTGCGGCCGATCCAGCTCGACGATCTCGCCATCGACCCGCGCCCGGACAAATCCTTCGCGCTTGAGTTTCTCCAGCACATCGCGAAACTCGCCGGCTTGATCGCGGATCAAGGGGGCGAGGACAATGACCTTTATGTCGGGTCCGTAAGCCAGGATTTGGCCGACAATTTGCTGCGGCGTTTGCCGGTAAATCGGCTCACCGGTTTGCGGATCGTGCGGCTGGCCGACGGCGGAGAAAAGCACGCGCAGGTAATCGTAAATCTCCGTCGTCGTCGCGATTGTCGATCTTGGGTTTGCGCCGGCCGAGCGCTGTTCGATGGCAATCGCCGGCGATAAGCCTTCGATGAAATCGACGTCCGGCTTTTCCATCTGGTCGAGGAATTGGCGGGCGTAGGCCGAGAGGCTCTCGACGTAGCGCCGCTGCCCCTCCGCATACAGCGTGTCGAAGGCGAGCGACGATTTTCCCGAGCCGCTCAACCCGGTGATGACGACCAGTTTCTCCCGCGGCAGCTCGACGTGAAGATTCTTCAGGTTGTGCTGGCGCGCACCGCTGATTTTGATCACCTGCGCAGGCATTCGACCGATAAATCTCGAACCTTTCAGTCAAGCACAACCCGCACTCTTCTCCAGCGAAATTGCCCGTGCGAGACGAGCGGCCATACTCTCCCCGCTAATGTCAGCCGGAGCAGCCCGACGCGGTCCCTCGTCTGCGAATGTGACAATCAAAATGGTTCCCAGGCACCCCGAAAACTTGACTGCTTAAAGCAGCCAAGCTTTCAAATCGGAGGATCGGTTTTGCCGGTGGCGAGATCGTGCAGTTGCGAGATCGTGTCGGCGGTTCGTCCGCCACGCACCTGCCCGCCCCGAGAGGGATCGCACGATCACGATTCCCAAATGCATCCGGTTGACGCGCGGCTTCTTCCCAGCCGCTGTTCGCTGCTTCTGCTCTTGACACATATACGCTAATCCATATATGATATTTGATGATGGATCGAACTCAACCCGCCGAACCAGCGATGTTGTTCAAGACACTCTGCGATCCGACGCGGCTGCGATTGCTTAACCTGCTTGCCTGCGGCGAGACATGCGTTTGTGAATTGACCGACACGTTGCGCGTGGTGCAGCCGAAAGTATCGCGACATCTCCGGCACCTTGAACGCGCCGGGCTGGTGGAAGCGCGGCGAAACGGCAAATGGATTCACTATCGCTGGGCGCGACACGGCGATCCGCTTGTCCAGCATGTGTTAATCGGTTTGCGCGATTGGATGAAACAAGACGCCCGGATGCGACACGAGCGGGTGCGCCGAGAAAAAGTTTGCTGCCGAGTCAACCGAAGAAAACCAAAGGAAGTGAAAACGAAATGACGACCGAAGAATTTATCTCCGGATTGCGTCGTACGCCGGACCAGCCGCTGTTATTTGTCGATCTTGCGGGACACGTTGTGCACCGCGGATATCATCTCACCGAGATTAAGGCCGCATCTTTTGATACGGTCGATTGCGGCGGACAAGTCAATCACTGGCGGGAGACAATTGTGCAGCTCTGGGTGCCAGAACATGCCGAAGCGACCTACATGACCGCTGGGAAGTTCCTCAAAATCTTCGAGAGAGTTTCCGGCATGGTGCCGCTCGACACTGAGGCTGAGCTTCGGATCGAGTACGGTGACGAAAACTTTTTCCCGTCGATTTATCACGTGCGCGCGGTCACGTATGACGGCGATACAACGCGCGTGTTGCTCGAGCCACCCTCAATGACCTGTAAAGCGCGCGACCGTCGAGTTGCCAGCGCGAGCGAGCCGTGCTGCGAAACAACCGCGGCGTCTTGTTGCGCGGCCTAGCGCGTTTTAAGATCGACATCTTTCGCCGGCGTTTCTTCAATCGCGGCGATGAA
>DASTDG010000135.1:0-2344 GCA_035710475.1 Chthoniobacterales bacterium
GACGTTCTCGCCGGCATCAAGGCATCGCTCGATTAACTGGCGCAGCCTCGTCAGCCACGATTGTCGATCTTCGTCCGTCAGCGGAATTCCGCGCCGCATCTTGTCGATATTGGCGGCGGCGTGAAAATCGTCACCGTCGTAAAAATTCCACCCAAGCTCGTGTGCCAGTAATTGACCGACGGTCGTTTTGCCCGCGCCGGCTACGCCGCAAATGACCACAATCATCTCTTCGCTGATTTGTCTTTCCTAGTTTCTGCTTCCTACCTTCTACTTTGCAGCTGATGCACAAGCCTGAAGATCGCAGTTTTATCGGGCACCCGCGCGGCCTCGGGTATATCGCGTTCACCGAGGCGTGGGAACGCTTCTCTTATTACGGCATGCAATCGCTGCTCGTGCTCTACATGGTGCATCGGCTGCTTCATCGCGGGCACATTGAGCGCATCGCCGGCTTCGTCCCCTTTCGGCATGCGCTTGAGACCGTTTATCGCGGTCACCTCGATGTCCAGCCGCTCGCCTCGGCCATTTTCGGTCTCTACACAGGCCTTGTTTATCTCACTCCTATCGCCGGCGGATTTGTGGCCGATCGTCTGCTCGGGCGCACCCGCACCATCACGATCGGCGCGCTGCTCATGGCGGCGGGCCATTTTCTCATGGCATTCGACGTCACATTCCTGCTGGCGCTCACCTGTCTGCTTACCGGCGTTGGTTGTTTTAAAGGAAACCTCGCCAGTCAGGTGGGCGCTCTTTACTCAACCGGCGACAACCGGCGCGCCGATGCTTTTCAAATCTATTATATCTTCATCAACGCCGGCGTGATCATTTCGCCGCTCATTGCCGGCACGCTCGGCGAAGTTTACGGCTGGCACTGGGGCTTCGGCGCCGCCGGGGTCGGCATGCTCATTGGCCTAACGATTTATCTCTCCGGCCGCAAGCATTTGCCACCCGATTCGGCAGTTGTGGAGAAAAGCGCGAGTGCGGCAAAACCTCGCCTCACGCGCCGCGAGAAACTGGCAATCGTTGCATTGCTCGTTCTCTTGCCCGTGCTCACGATGGCGATCATCGGGAACCAGCAAATCTTCAACGCCTATCTCGTATGGGCGGAGCGCAGCGCCGATTTAATTTTCTTCGGCAAAAAAATGCCCACCACCTGGCTGATCACGCTCGACTCGATTGTGTCGGTCAGCTTCCTCGCCAGTGTGATTGTGTTCTGGCGACTGTGGGCGAAAAAATTTCCCGAACCGGCAGAGATCACCAAGATCGGTATCGGCAGTCTCGTCGCCGTGACCGGATTCATCTCGCTCGCGCTCGGGGCGACGCTCGCCGCGAGTTCGGGCACGAAAGTGTCAATGGGTTGGCTCGTCACGTTTCACGTGCTCAACAGCATCGGGTTCGCCAATATCTTTCCCGTGTCACTCGCGCTTTATGCGCGCGTCGCGCCGGCCGCGCTGTCTGCCACCATCATCGGCGTCTATTATCTCGCGTTCTTTGCCGCGAACAATCTCGTCGGCACAATTGGCGGTCTTCTCGAGAAAATGCCGGCCACACATTTCTGGTTGCTCCATTCCGCGCTATGCGGCATTGCCGGAATCATTTTCCTCCTCGCCGGTCGTCTCTTTGGCCATCTTCTCGCGCCGGCCGACAATGAAAGCGGCTGATTACTGAGAGGTTTCGGATCCTGACTTGATTCCTGTTTTCCTGCTTTCCTAAGCGATTAAAGTCTTGCGCCAGCAATGCCGAAACATCTTGTCATCAGCACGAGTGGTAATCCTGACAGCAACAGTCGCCGCATCGGTCGCGTCGCTTTCGCGCATCTCGAAAAGCGCAAGGTCGACTGCGAATGGATTGACATCCGTGAGATGGACCTGCCACTTTGCGACGCCGACAAATGCTACGGCTTGCCCGGCGCGAAAAACCTCTCAGCCGCGATCGAATCGGCGGATGGAATTCTCGTGGCCGCGCCGGTCTACAATTACGACGTCGCCGCAGCGGCCAAGAACATGATCGAACTCAGCGGCAGCGCATGGGAAAACAAAATCGTCGGTTTTCTCTGCGCGGCCGGCGGCAGCGCCAGCTATATGTCGGTCATGTCGTACGCGAACAGCCTGATGCTCGATTTTCGTTGCGTCATCATCCCGCGGTTCGTCTTTGCGACGGGCGAGGCGTTCCAAGGAGACGAAGTAACCGACAAGAAAGTCATGCAGCGCATCGAACAGGTCGCGGACGAACTGATTCGCTTCACCAAGGCGCTGCGCGGCTAAGCTCTCCAACCTGCTCACATGAAGGACGGCAACGACAACATCCAACTTAGTGCAGTTGAAGGTCACGATGGAATCTTAACCATTCG
>DASTDG010000136.1:0-3158 GCA_035710475.1 Chthoniobacterales bacterium
GGCGGTAGCCTCATTTTAAGCGATCGAATTCTTCGCGCGTAATGGCGCGGAAACGCACGCGATTACCGGCACGCAGTAGCGCCGGAGGGTCTTTTTGCGGATCGAACAATCGCAGCGGGGTGCGACCGATGATGTTCCAGCCTCCCGGCGATTTTACCGGGTAAATTCCAGTTTGCGCGCCGCCGATTCCGACGGATCCGGCGGCGATTTCTTTGCGGGGAGTTGAACGGCGCGGTGTGGCCACTCTCGGATCGAGACCCCCGAGGAACGGAAATCCGGGAGTGAACCCCACGCAGTGGACGCGATACTGAGCGCCGGAGTGAAGATCGACAACTTCTTGCGTTGAGCGGCCGGCGTGTCGCGCCACGTCGTTGAGATCGGGCGCAAATTCAGTGTCATAGCAAACCGGAATTTCGACTGGACGCTCGCGTCTAGGTTGAGCAGGACCGCGGTCACGGACTCGGGCTACAGATTTCAATGCGTCGCGAATTCGTCTTTCATACCAGCCAAACACATCGTCGTGTGGCGCGCCGGCTTCGACGGCTGAAGTGGGATCGTAAAAGACAGCGACGGTAGTGTAAGCCGGCGCCAGCTCGATCACACCCGGCAGCTGCGTCGCTTCCAAACAACGCTGGGTCCTCAACACCGCGTTCAAAGTTTCTTCCGGCGCACCCTCGAAGTTCTCGCGCACACGCAGGATGAGCGCCGAATCTCCAAGTGGCGTAATCTGCATTCGGCGGCGCGAAGCACTCAGCTTTTGTCTGGCGAAACCGCCTCGCGGACGTCTTCGACATGCTCCTTGATTTCGCCAACTTGCGGATGGACTTCGCGGATCAGCTCGTGTTCCGCTTTGGAGAGTTGTTCGATACGGGCGGTCATTTCATGTAGCTCTTTGAGCAGCGTGTCCTGTCTGGAAGAGATGCGATGCATCCACCAAAAACAGACGCACCAGCAGGCCAGGCCGACCCACGTTAAGACAAACACGACCATGTCACTGCACCCGCGCGGCTTCGATTTCGATCTTTACGGAAACGGTTTGGCTGATACCGGACACGGCTTCGGCCCCTGAACTAAACATTAGATTGTAATCGCGGCGCTTGATCGGCTCAGTCGTCACGGCCCAGCGCGTCGCCTTGGTATCGTCAGGCGAATTGAGCAGCTCAACGTGCAGCATAACGGGCCGCATCACGCCATGCATCGTGAGATCCCCGCGGATATCACCGCTTTGCGCGCCGGTCCGTTTTACGCTGCGACTCTGGAACTTGATGTCGGGATATTTCTCGACGTTAAAAAACTCCGGGCTGCACAGGTGGTCGTCGCGTCTGCGGATCCCGGTGTCGAGGCTGCGCACGTCAATTCGCGCGGTGACGGAAGAATTTTCCGGCTGCTCACGATCAATGTCGATCTTGCCATCGAATTTGGTGAATTTGCCGTGGGTGGTGCCGAGGAATTGATGGACGGCGAAGCCGATAGTCGAACGTGCCTGGTCGAACTTGTAAGTCTCATTCGCTCTGGCGACTGAGTTGAGGACGACGATCGCCACGGCAATTCCCAAGATGTGCAGCCTCATAGTAATATTTTCTTTCCGCCGCTTCTCGCCTCGCTCTCGAGTTTTTTCAACAGCGGCGTTCGAGACAGCGGCAATCTTCCGAATAGGTTGCCGAGGGCGAAAGCGGGATTTGCCTTCGCCGCAGTTACATCATGCACGCCAGCGACGCGAGCCAGCTCGGTCTCGAAATGCGAAACGGCGCGCGGCGTCGGCGCATTTTTGTCGAGAAAGGTAAACGCGCGGCGCAAGAGGGAGAACAATTCCGGCTCATGATGATCGCGCTCCGTGCAAAGCTCGATTAATTCGACGAAGTAAGCCGCCGTTTGCGTTCGTACATAGCTTTGGCGGATGCCGACAAACGTGTTTTTTAACATCACTTCGGCCAACGTGTGCAGCGTCGATCTTCGACTGGGCACGATCGAAATCTCGGCTTCATAAAAAAGATCAAGCTTGCCGGCAAACAGCGTTTTAGGCCGGCGTGCGCCCTTGGCAATCGTCTGGACGCAGCCTAACGACTCGGTACACCAGGAGACGATCAGGCTGGTATCGCTGAATTTGCGCTTGCGCAGGAGAATGGCAGCAGTGCTTTGCACGCCGGAACTTAGCATATCTGCTGTAGCGGCCGCTGTCCTCAGCGGCTCTATAAATGTCGATCTTGCGCAGGGTGGCGGTTACATCTGGCGCCACGGTTTGGCGCGAACTCAAGTTGTATGCCAGAGGAATCAGCCATCGAACGGGCGCACGAAGACGAACGCGAAGGCAAGGCGCCATCGACGCAAGCCGGTGAATTCGTGCGCGAAGAAATGGAACACATTCGCGAGGGCGAACACGGCGCGCGTTCGCCACAGCAGGCGATCGCGATCGGATTGTCGAAAGCGCGCCGCGCCGGCGTGAAACTGCCGCCGCCAAAACGCGGCCAAGCTCCCGTGCGGACGCGCAAACAAGCGCAGCGCGATCTGCGACGTGCGCGCAAGCGAACTCGGCGAAAGCCATCGCCGCGACGGTCGCGCGCGACGAAACGTGCGCTGCAGCGCGAAGGACACTCCGCCGCATCACGCAAAGCTCTGTCCCGGCAGGCGCGTTCTGCAGCGCGCCGGCGCTCTACCCGTTCGCGTTCTGCTGCCGCTCAAAAAGCGGCGGGCACGAGGAAGCGGCGTCGCTAAGCGTGTTGTGTAGCCAACGGCCTATGGCCGGTCAGGGAAAATGAAGCCGCAAACTCGACGGCTCACAGAGCCGTCGCTACAGGCTGTGCGTCTCGCGCCTGTGTTTCACGTAAACGCTGACCTCGCGCACACCCGAGATCGACATCTTCTCGGCGAGCCGGTCAAAGCCGTCGCCAAGCTGCGCGTGTGAGTGCGCATCGGACGCAGTTGTGAATGGAATGCCTTTTACGTTTGCCAACTGAATGATCTGATCGCTCGGGTAAAGTTCGTTCACCGGTTTGCGCCAGCCGGCAGTCGAAAGTTCGATCGCGAGATTGCGTGCGCGGATGAGCTCGAGTGTTTCCACCACAATCGAGCCAATCTCCGCGCTGGGTCGGTGCCCGTGGATTTTGATAAGATCGAGGTGGGCGAGACAATCGACGAGGCCGCTCGCCGCGATCTCGCGA
>DASTDG010000137.1:0-2513 GCA_035710475.1 Chthoniobacterales bacterium
GACAAGATCCGGGATTACTTGACGCTTTGGCAAAACAACCGTGAACGGCCCGGGCCAGAATCTCTCCGTTAGTTGCGCGAGCAATTGTCGATCTTGCCGCAGCGGTTGGGCGACGCGCTCGAGCCACTCGCCCTCTGGCAAGTGCACAATGAGCGGGTCAAAGCGCGGCCGCTCCTTCGCCTCAAAAATCTTGGCGACCGCGATTGGATTCAGCGCGTCGGCCGCGAGTCCATAAACCGTTTCGGTTGGAAGCGCGACGACTTCACCGGCACGCAGCAATTCAACAGCCGCGGCAACCGCTGCTGCGCGATCACTTACCGTTGAGCCTGTACGGAGATTAGTTTGCTGCAGTGTCATTCCGAGCGCAGCGAGGAACCTCCCATCAACGGGGGAAGATCACGCTGTTTGGCTTGTGTGATCAAGGTCTCATAGGTGAGATCCTTCGCTCCGCTCAGGATGACCACGCTCAGGGCGGCAACTTCGCTGCGAGCACTGTCTCCGTCTGCTTCGCGCGAAATGCTTCGAGCGTTTTGCGAATTGTGTTATCCGACGTCGCGAGAATTGCCGCGGCGAGAAGAGCGGCGTTTTTCGCACCGCCTGAACCGATGGCAAGCGTTCCCACCGGAATTCCGCCCGGCATCTGCGCGATTGACAAAAGCGAATCCAAACCATTGAGCGCGGATTTCATCGGCACGCCGAGCACTGGCAGCCACGTATGCGCTGCGATGACCCCGGCGAGATGCGCAGCACCGCCCGCCGCAGCGATGATGACGCGAATGCCGCGACCAGCAGCTTTGCGCGCGAAATCGGCGGTCGCATCCGGTGTGCGATGAGCCGAGAGCACGTGTGCTTCGTTTGCAATGCCGAGCTCGTCCAGAGTTTTCACGCAGGCGGACATCGTTTCCCAATCCGAAGTGCTGCCCATGAGGATCGCGACTAACGAGTTAGTTTTCGTCTCGGCCATGGCTGGAGTGTAACCACGATGTCGATCTTTTCATTGTCGATCTTACGCCGATATTGGCGGCGTGGATCAGCCAGGCAAATCGATTGTCCTGATTGGAATGATGGGCGCCGGGAAATCGTCCGTCGGGCGATGTCTTCAGCGCCGTACTGGTGCTGATCTATTCGACACCGACGATGCGGTGACGAAAAAACTTGGCCTGAGCATTGTCGAAATCTTCAAACGATTCGGGGAAGAGAAATTTCGCCACGCCGAAACGGAAGTGCTTCGCGAGCTTGCACCGACGAAGCCGACGATCTTTGTAACGGGCGGCGGAGCCATTTTGCGCGAGGAAAACGTGAATCTTTTGAAGCGGCTCGGGTTCGTCGTGTGGCTGGATGCCGATGAAGGGACGCTTTGCGAACGTGCCACCCGCCGTGGACATCGGCCGTTATTGCAGACGGAAAATCCACGAGCGCGGCTCGCGGCACTCGTGGCCGAGCGCAATCCGCTCTACGCGCGCGCGGCCGACCTGCGGATCGACACTTCCACGATGGACCACGACGAAGTCGCCGACATCGTTCTCAGTAAAGTTCAGGAACTATTCGCCACGCGATGAATGCAACTGCGGACTCCGCGCTGCGCAGCGGCAGTGAAGATGTGGCGCCGGCCAGCTCGTCCGCCACGATTAAGGCGCGGCTAGTTGCCTTCGCGCGCGAAGTTGGATTTGATCTGTGTCGCGTGGTGCGATGCGAATCCCCACTGCACGCGCGCGAGTTTCGCCAATGGCTGCGTGATGGTGCGCACGGCGACATGAGTTACATGCAACGCGGCGAAGAAAGGCGTTGCGATCCGCAGTTGGTGCTGCCCGGCGTGAAATCGGTCGTCGTACTCGCGCTAAATTACTTTCCAGGTGATCCGCCGCAGAGCGGCGCGACTACAGGAAGGGTCGCGCGGTATGCGTGGGGCGACGATTACCATGAACTGATTGCCGCGAAGTTGGACAAGATCGACAATTTCCTGCGCGAATTCGGCGGTCGCCAAAAATGTTATGTCGACACCGGCCCGGTGTTAGAGCGTGATTTTGCCGCGCAAGCGGGAATCGGCTGGCATGGCAAGAGCACGATGCTGATCAACGAGCGACTCGGAACGTGGTTTTTTCTTGCGGAGATTCTAACGACGCTTGAGCTGCCGCCGGATGAGCCGGCGCGCGATCGTTGCGGGAGCTGTCACCGCTGTATCACTGCTTGCCCGACCGGCGCGATCACGGCGCCATACAGATTGGACGCACGGCGCTGCATCTCGTACCTGACGATTGAACTCAAAGGCGCGATTCCGCTCGAGCTTCGCCTGCTAATCGGAGACCGCATTTTTGGTTGCGATGACTGTCTCGCGGCGTGTCCATGGAATCGGTTTGCACAGGTGGCCCGGGAGAGCGCGTTCACCGCGCGAAGATCGACGATCGATTTCGCGCTGCGCGATTACCTGGCGCTCGACGAGCCGCGGTTTCGCAGCATTTTTCGTAATTCGCCGATCAAACGAATTAAGCGCCGCGGATTTTTGCGGAACGTGT
>DASTDG010000138.1:0-5477 GCA_035710475.1 Chthoniobacterales bacterium
CGGTGCCACCATGATGGTCTACGACGGTGCGCCCGATTTTCCCGGACCGGATCGCGTCTGGAAACTTTGCGCGGATCACAAAGTGACCGCACTCGGCATCTCCCCGACGCTGATTCGCGCGCTGCGACGTCACGGCGACGATATGGTGCATCGCCATGACCTCTCGTCATTGCGCAAGTTCGCTTCGACGGGCGAGCCGTGGAATCCAGATCCGTGGATGTGGCTGTTTCAAAATGTCGGTCGCGGCCAATTGCCGATCATCAATTACTCCGGCGGGACCGAAATCTCCGGCGGCATCGTGATGGGCAACGTGCTGACGTCGATGAAGCCATGCGCGTTCTCCGGCCCGCTGCCGGGAATGGCGGCGGACGTTGTGGACGAAAACGGAAATTCAGTGCGCGGTCGGGTCGGCGAGCTGGTGATCCGCGAGCCGTGGATCGGTATGACACGCGGTTTCTGGAAAGATCGACAACGCTACATCGACACTTACTGGTCGCGTTTTCCCGACGTCTGGGTGCACGGCGACTGGGCGGCGGTTGATGACGATGGCCTCTGGTACATTCTCGGCCGCAGCGACGATACGATCAAAATCGCCGGCAAACGCTTGGGTCCGGCCGAGGTTGAATCCGTTCTAGTCGCGCACCCACAAGTGAGTGAGGCCGCGGCCGTTGGTGTGCCGGATTCGATCAAAGGCGAAGCGCTCGTCTGCTTTTGCGTATTGAAAAAAGACGCGCATGGAGATGTCGATTCTTCGACCTCGCTCAGGACAAATCTTGCGAGCGAGTTGAAGCAGCGAGTTGCCGATTCGTTAGGCAAAGCGCTTGCACCAAAAGAAGTTCTCTTCGTCGGCGACATCCCAAAAACGCGCAACGCCAAAGTCATGCGGCGGATCGTGCGCGCGGCATATCTCGGCGAAAAACCCGGTGACGTATCCGCGCTCGAAAACCCGAATGCCGTCGCAGAGATCACACGCGCAGCGAAGAAATAATGTGGGAGGGGCCTGAGTGCCCCGACTGATTAAATCACGCGTACAGCCAAGGTCATGGATCGGTGAGCAGGTGACGGCGGGCTGCACTGCTCGCATCCCACTGATCAGATGATTCAACGAGTCCTTTTACCACTGGATTTTGCTCGATGTAATAGGCGACGAATTCGAACTGCTTGGCTGTTTTTACCCGCGTATCGTAGTAGCCGTCCTGCCAGCAAGTTTTGTGAGATTGAAGAAGCGTTGGTGTTCTTGCCCCGACATAACTCATTAGGTGATGCGTGAGTTTTGGTAGTGTCCATAAGTCGCGCAATGCAACCAGTGCGTCTGGCATCACTACAAAGGCTCGAAGAAAGATTCGCTTGTGTTCAACGGCAAAACCAAGTGCCGAGACAATCGTTTCGCGCGCACTGTCGTCGAGGACCGGCTTCTTTGGCCGAAGTGATTTGGTGATAAAAAATGTCGCCGGTGTATCGCTCAACCGGTGCAACCGCAGGTTGCGCGAATGAGCCTGCGACCTCATGAGGAGTCGGGGCACTGAGGCGCCTCCCACATTCACACCATCGGCCGGAAACGCCCCACCACTTCCTGCAAACGGCCGGTGATTTGGCCTAACGAACAGACTTCCGCCGCTTCGAGCAGCGCCGGGAAACAGTTCTGGTCGGTTTCAACGACGGCGGCGAGTTTGTCGAGCGCCTTCTTGGCTTTGGCCGCGTTGCGCTGTTTGAATTTCTTCAAGCGGTTTACCTGCTGCTGCTGCTTCGATCGCGGTGTGCGCACCAGCTCGAGCTCGGGCATTTCATCGGAACCATTACGGTAACGGTTGAGCGCGATGATCGGGCGCGTGCCATCGTAGATCTGCTCCTCATAGCGATGCGCGGCATTCTGGATCTGGCTGCGTTGATAGCGGTTCTCCACGGCGGCCAACACCCCGCCGAGTCGCTCGATTTCGCGGAATTCATCGAGGATCGCGTCCTCAAGCACGTGTTCGAGCGCTTTCATTCCCGGCGCGCCGCTAAGCATGTTCATGGTGTGCTTAAAGATGCCCGACTCTTCGAGCAGAATGGCCTGGCCGTGCGCCGCGAGGCGGATCCATTCTTCACTCGGAGTGGTGAACGGTTCGTCGGCGCTGTTCGAGTGGCATGAGTTGGTGCAGTTGATGTAGGCGAGCATCAGCTCGGCCGCGGTGCGGGTGAGATTGTTTTTGAACTCGGCCGCGATGAGCGATCGTCCGCTCGTCTGGGTGTGCAGCTTGAACAACTGTGCTTTCGGCCCGGCGCCGAAAACATCGCGCATCCCGATCGCCCAAATCTTTCGCGAAACGCGCGCGAGCGCGACGTACTCGACATCGAGCCCGCAATCGAGAAAGAACGAAAGTCGCGGACCGAATCGATCGACTGGCACGCCGCGCGCGGTGAGCATCTCGACGTAAGCGAAGCCGTTCGAAAGCGTATAAGCGGCCTGCTGCACGGGCGTAGAGCCGGCTTCGGCGATGTGATAACCGCTGATCGAGATCGGATACCAGCGCGGCATGCGCGTGCTCGTCCATTCGATCATGTCGCAAAGGAAACGCAGCGACGCTTCGACTGGAAAAATCGTTTCGTTCTGCGCCTGAACTTCCTTGAAGATGTCGGCTTGGATGGTGCCGCGTAGGTTCGGCACGACTTTGGGCCCGAACCGCCGCTTGGCCGCGGCGATGTACATCGCCATAATCATCGGTGCCGGACCGCTGATCGTCATCGAAGCGGAAAAATCCGGCGACCCCAGATCGAACCCGTCGTAAAGACGCATCATGTCCTCGACGGTGTCGACCGCCACCCCGCCCTCACCGATTTTTCCGAACACGCCATCGGAATCGGAATCGATGCCGTAAAGCGTCGGCCCATCGAAGGCGGTGCTGAGGCGTTTCGACCGCTGGTGCGCGCTCAGGAAATGGAACCGTTTGTTCGTGTCCTCGGCGAGCATGAGCCCGGAGAACAGGCGCGTGGGTTCTTCCAGTGGTCGCTGGCCGTTTTTCTTTGCGTCGTTGCCGGATGTCGATCTTTCAGGTGATGGCTTGTTCCCATAGCTGCCCGTTTCAATCGCGCCGTTGGTCAGCAACGGCTCAAGGTACATCTCACGATAGGCAGCATTGAGATATGGAAACTCGCCCGGCAACCCATCGCCAAAGAGGTAGCGCGCGATCTCGCCGGGCTCATCGATCTCCGGCAGGGCGAGCCGCGGCAGGTTTAAGCCCGTCGGCGTCCGCGTCGTCGGCGTTTCTGCTTTGAGCTTGTTCCAGCGCTCGGTCAGCTCGCGCGCAAATTTCTCGTCACTCCGGGCGCGTTTAACCTGATTAGCGACGAACTGCTGGTGCTTTTCGAGTGATTCTACGACTGCTCCGAGTTTGCTCATCGTGTCCTCGCTTTCTGTTTCGTTGAGTAATTAAGGCGAACAATTCATCCACGCCAGCATCGCGGTGTCGCTTGGCCACGGTCGCGACCATTTGCTGATCGCGCTTGTTCTGGGTGAGCCGCTGCTCGATTTCGGCCAGGGCCGCTTTCGCGCGATAGAGATCGGTTTTGTTAACAACAACGATATCGGCGACATCGAGCATGACGATTTTCTGCAATTGCAAGCGCGCGCCGTAATCCGGGTTCATCACCAGCACCGTTTGATCGACAAGCTGATTTCGGAACGGCATCGCTTCCTGCCCGGTGCCGACGGTTTCGATGATCACGTAGTCGAACCCGGCACGCGCGAGCAGTTGCAGACAACTTTCCGTTGCCGGGGACAAACCGCCGGCCTGTCCGCGCGTCGCCATGCTGCGCATAAATACGCGGTCGTCCTGCGAATTGATCATGGTCGCGCGGTCGCCCAGCAAAGCGCCGTCACCCATCACGCTTGGATCGTGCGAAAGAATGGCGATGCGAGACGGGTTGCCCCGTCGATTCCGTCCGGCGGCGGATCGGTCTCGTGTCAGAAAGCGGAGCACGAGCTCGTCAATTAACGTCGTCTTACCCGCTCCACCGGGACCGGTGAATCCGATCACGCGCGCGCGTTTCGAATTGCGCGTGGCCGATTGGCGATTGCGGGTTTTTCCTCTGGCCTCTTCGATCTCAGTCAATTTGCGCGCCAGCACGAGATCAGGATTTGAGAGCGCGCGCCGGTTTCGCGCTTTCCCGTAATGTTTCTTCACATGCGCGACCATGTCGCTGAGCGGGGTGCCGGCGAAGAAGATTTGATCGACGCCTCGGCGCTTCATCACACGCGCGTCATCGTGCGTGATGGTGCCGCCGCCGCCGCCGAACACGGCAATGTCAGCCGCGCCTTTTTTGCGAAGCTGCGCAACGACTTCGGCGAAAAACTCGATGTGGCCGCCGTTGTAACTCGAAAGGCCGACTGCCGCGACGTCTTCCTGGATGGCGGCGCGCACGATGTCGCTGACGTAGCGGTGAAAGCCGAGATACACCACCTCGAGCCCGTGCCGAATGAATTCGAGATTAATCGTATTGATCGCGCTGTCGTGCCCGTCACAAATCGGCACAGCGGTGAGGATGCGGACCGGTGAAGGCATCAGGGAAGATTGTCGTTGAATCGTTAAATCGGTAAATCGTTAAATCGTCAAATGTCGGACCCGTTAGATTTCAGTGGCAAAGTCGTGCTCGTTACGGGCAGCTCGCGCGGGATCGGCGCGGAAATGATAAAGGCGTTTGGCAAACGCGGCGCAGCCTGCGTCGTCAATTATGTGGCAGACGAATCGGGCCAAAATGAGACGGATGCGACGAAGGTGGCGAAGGAACTCAACGATCCCCTTGTCATCGAGTGTGATGTCGCAGAGCCAGCGCGAGTCGAGGTCATGATGAAAAAAATACAAGATCGACATGGGGACCTGGACATTCTCGTCAATAACTCCGGCATTATTGCCGACCGCTCGATCAAGAAGATGTCGCTTGCGCAGTTCGAGAGTGTCCTGCGCGTAAACCTGGTTGGCACGTTCAACGTGACCCAAAAAGCCGCCGCCATTCTGCGCCCCGGCGGACGGATCGTGAATCTTTCCTCGGTCAGCGGCCAAATGGGATTGTTCGGCCAGGCGAATTATTCCTCGAGCAAGGCGGCCATCATCGCGCTGACGAAAGTTTCGGCCCGCGAGTTTGCGCGTCAAAACATTACCGTGAACGCGATCGCACCAGGATTCATCGACATCGGCATGAGCAAAGGCATGCCCGATAAAGTGACGGAAAATTTCATCAAACAAATCCCGCTCGGCCGACTTGGTAACGTTCGCGAGATCGTTGACGCGGCGCTCTTCCTCGCCTCGCCCATGGCCTCATATATCACCGGCCATGTCCTAAACGTGAACGGCGGCTTTTACATGGGCTGAGCTGCGGCTGGATGATTCGCGTGCTCGATACGCGCCAACTTGGACGCGCCGGTATTGTTGCGGCGACAGCGCTTGAGACCGACGACGGAATCGCATTGTTCGACACCGGACCGGAATCAACTTTCACCA
>DASTDG010000139.1:0-3456 GCA_035710475.1 Chthoniobacterales bacterium
CTGCCGACATTTTCCTCCGCGAAGCGCGCTTCGCCCTTATTCTGCGAAAGCTGCTCGCCCAGCAAGGCATCTCACATGTTCACGCCACAAGCTCGCGCACCCTCGTCTGCGCGCTGCTCTTGCAGCAACTTACCAATCTTAGCGTCAGCGCGGCGATCGAAGCGCACCCGCAACTCTCGCGTAATTGGCTCCGAAGCGCACTGCAGCGATGCGTCGGCGGCCGTATCGCTGATCGTAAGTTGCTCGCGCAAACGAGTGACTCGTTTCTGCCTGAAGCAAGAACGCGGTTCGGTTTGACCGGACGCGCGAAATTTTGGCAACAATGGGCGGAATTAGTTGAGCGTTGGAGCTGCGCTAATCGAAGATCGACAATCGAAAGTCGAAAATGAAAAAAGCCATTCTTCTCGCCGGCGGCGCCGGGACGCGTCTCTTTCCGCTGACAAAGATTGTCTGCAAACAACTGCTGCCGATTTACGACAAGCCGATGATCTGTTACCCGCTCGCCACACTCATGCTCGGCGGCTTGCGCGAGGTGCTCATCATCTCCACGCCCAAGGACGTGCCGATGCTCCGCAATTATCTCGGAGATGGCGCGCAGCTCGGAATTCGCATTGAATATGCCGAGCAACCAAAACCTGAAGGCATCGCGCAAGCCTTTTTGATCGGCGCGAAGTTTATCGATGACTCCGGCGCGTCGCTCATTTTGGGAGACAATATTTTTTACGGTAAACTCGATTTCTATCGCGAGGCGCTCGCGCTCGAACGCGGCGCATGCATCTTCGCTTATCAGGTCCGCGACCCGCAGCGCTATGGCGTGGTGGAATTCGGCATGGACGGCAAAGCAGTGAGTCTCGAAGAAAAACCGAAGCAGCCGAAGAGCCAGTTCGCCGTGCCGGGTCTTTACGTTTATGACGCTCAGGTGGTCGATCTCTGCCGCACGTTAAGGCCATCGGCGCGCGACGAGCTCGAGATCACCGATTTGAATTTACTTTATCTGGAGCGGACTCAGCTCCACGTGAAATTGCTCAGCCGCGGCGTCGCCTGGCTTGATACCGGCACAACCACGACGCTGCTTGAAGCGAGCAATTACATCGCGACGGTCGAGCACCGGCAGGGGCTCAAAATTGCATGCCTCGAAGAAATCGCTCTGCGCATGGGCTTCATCACGCAATCAGACCTGACGCGGATCATTGACGGTCTGCCGAAGAACGAATATCGCGATTATCTGCGCATGGTCTGCGAAGAAGGCCCGTCGAGACGCCCCGAGCCAGTCGGCTGATTTTGTAGCCGCTTCGCTACGCGAAGCGCTCGTCGCGCACAGCGCGACCACTACAGCTACTGCGGTTGTTCGCGCAGCAAATGATTGGTGTCCGCGAGCAGCTTTGTCATCGCGTCCGGCTCGGTCGCGTCGTAGTAGCCGCGGATCGCACCATGTCGATCTACCAAAATCATCCGCGTGCTGTGCACCGGCAGTCCCGTTGCTTCGCTGCGGTCGAGCGCGGCCAGCTTAAAGCCGTTTCGTGATATGTCGTAAATGGTCGATTGTGGTCCAGTGAGAAAATCCCAGCGCCCCGGTTGCGCGTGGAGTTTTGCGGCGTAACCACGCAGCACTTCGGGCGTGTCTTTCACCGGATCGACCGTGAACGAAACGAGGTGGACACCGGTTTTCTCGAGCGGTTGCTGCAATTCACTCATTCGCGAGCTAATCATCGGGCACGGCCCGGGGCATGTCGTGTAAATGAAATCTGCGATCCAGATTTTGCCCTGCAAATCGGCCGACCCGAACGGCTGGCCGTTTTGATTGGTGAGTTGAAACGGCGGCACTGTTCCATAGGTAGAAACGGTGCGTTGGCGCAACGCCTTCACCTCCACGTCGCGCAGCCACAGCAATATCACTAAAGTAAGCAGCGGCATCGCGAGTAGCGTCACCTTCCATGCTGTTGCGCGCCAAGTCGCGCCACTCTCGGCTACTGTCGTTGCATTCATGCTTTCGTCAGCACGAGGGTGCCAAGCAGCAGCGGCAAATAAACAATTGACGCGATGAACAAACGTCGCGCGTCGGCGACCCGCTGCGTCCGGAGAAAGCGCATTGCTGCTGCCAGATATCCACCGCTGAGTGCAAGCTCGATCGGCAGATACACTGCGCGCGTCACTTCAACGAAGGCCGGCAGTCCCGCCATAACCAGCAGCAAAATGCAAAAGAAGACGCTTTGGCTCGCACTGCGAGCGCCGCTTTGGTCCTCGCTCGAGATCATGCGAAACCCGGCACGCGCGTAATCCTCCCGGCACATCCAGGCGATGGCGAAGAAGTGCGGCAGTTGCCACAGGAACACGATCACAAACAGGCTGCACGCGCCGGCGTCGACCGTGCCGCGCGCCGCCGCCCAGCCGATCACCGGCGGAAGCGCTCCCGGCACAGCACCGAGCGCAGTGTTACCCGTGCTGATGCGTTTCAGCGGCGTGTAAGCAAAGATGTAAATGGCGATCGTGATCGCGGCGAGCACCGCGCTCAGCCCGTTGCAGAAAATAACGAGATAAGCGACGCCGAAGATCGACAATCCAGTTCCGAGAACCAGCGCATCGGCCGCGCGCATTCGGCCCGCAGGCACCGGGCGCAGTCTGGTGCGCTGCATTAGCGCATCGGCACGGCGTTCCCACCACTCGTTCAACGCTGCTGCACCTGCCGCGGCGGCCGCGGTACCAAATACAACATGAAAGAGTCCAGTATAATCAATTGGACTTGGCGCGCCTAGATAGTAGCCGACAGCAGTGGTTAAAAGCACAAGCAGCGTCAGCCGCGCTTTAACCAGCTCGGCGAAATCTGCGAGGAGTCGGCTGCGCGCCAGAGCCGCGGTAGGAGTCATTGCCGGCGTTTTCATACGAGCACGCGCTGCGGCTCAGTCCGTCGGCTCGGCTGGCATAGCCGCCAGCAAATTGCCCAGAGACTCACACCGAAACATAACATGACCGCGCCCACCGCCACATGCGCCGTCGCTATGTCCGCGGCTTTGTTACTCCAAATCGTCCACGCGCCCAGCGTGAGTTGCACGAAAATCCCGATGACCCACCACATCGACAATCGCTGGAGCACGAGACAATCCCGTGTGTCTCGCCACACCCGCAAACAAAAAGCGATCACGCCGATTGCGATCAGCACAGCCAGAAACCGATGCGCCATTTGCAGCCAAATCTGAAACGCGCTCACATCGGAAAACCCATGCATGTCGCGCCAGGGATTGATCTTTGCCAGAGCGGCAGGGCTCGTGTCGGGAATCCACGCGCCGTTCGCGGTCGGAAAATCGAGGATTGCCAGGTCGCGATGCTGGTGTCGCATGATTGCGCCGAGCGCGAGCTGCACGTAAATGGCAACTGTAATTGCCATTGCCAGAGTTTGAAGGCGTTTGGTGCTTGCACGATCGACAACGGTATTTGAAACCGAGCGCCAAAGCTTGGTTG
>DASTDG010000140.1:0-4066 GCA_035710475.1 Chthoniobacterales bacterium
ATGTGTGCCAATGCGGCGCCATGCGCAGGAGCAAACCGATGCTGAATGCTTTTCCGGGAACGACAGCCGTCGTGTCGGCAACGAGCGTGGCCTGGACGAGCTCGCGGCCTTGATACATCTGCGCGACAGCCGGTAATCCCGCGATGAGCGGGAGCAACGCGAGAGCGAGAGCAAGTTTGCGAGCCACAAAGATCACTACCACCGGCTAACGCGCGCAGCAACGCACATCAAAGCCGCGTTGTGGGCAGCAATTGGCGGTTGCTCGCCGACGCTACAGCATCGAGCCCGCTTCCCGCCGGACTTGCGTCAGTCGTGCTGCAATTAGTTGCCCGGCCCGCCGAGCTGCGCTTTGATCGCCGATTTAAATTGCTCGGGCGAGAGCGCGGTAGCGGTGTTGGCGATTTGGCCGGCGTGGCCGAGCTTTGTCACATCCACGAGTGGTTCACCTTCACTCGTGCTCATGAAGTCGCGACCGCTTCTGGCGTCATGCTGAACGTGGAAGCGGCCGAAACCGATACCGACCAACGGCACGAATTGCTCGCCGTTGTGTTCGACAAAAAGAATGTCGCGATCGCCAGGCTTGAACTTGGGTGTGTCGGTCACCTCTAGCGTGTGGCCGTCGACCGTACCGCCTAGCAGCGAAATGCTATAGCTCGCGCCGGGATTTCCTTTGATCGCGTCCTCAACTCTAAAGGTGACGGAAGTTTCAATGTGACGCTCGGCACCTTGCCCGACCCAGCTCGATTTCAGACCCGTGACTGTGCCTTGAAAGATCAACTCCGCCTGGCTAACCAGCTGTGCAAAACTCGGTGGAATCACCGTCGTTGCGCTCGCGACGCTGCAGACGAGGACGAACACACTGAGAGAAGCGAGATGGCGGAGCTTGTTCATGAGTGGATTGTCGATGTTGCGGTAAGCGCGGTTGAAGCCGCCATTTCTCAGTAGTTTCGGATGTTCCATTCCAGGGGGACAGCACCCAGGCTGACACCGCTCGCCGGAGTAGTGCGGTTCATTAGCCAAATGACCCGAAGTCCAGTGGTTTGATTTTGCCATAAGATATCGCGTTTGCCGTCGCCGTTAAAATCGCCGGTACCTACGATACTCCAGCTCGTCGGCACAGTAGCGAATAGAAGGCTGCTGACATGCGTAGTGCCGTTCATAAGCCACATCGACCGCCAACCCGTTACGTTGTTCTGCCAGAGAATATCGGATTTCCCATCGCCGTTAAAATCGCCGCTGCCGACGATCGTAAAGCTGGCAGGAACGACGCCAAGGTTCACCGAGCTGACGAAAGTCGTTCGGTTCATAAGCCAGATCACGCGCTGGCCGGTGACCAGGTTCTGCAATACAACGTCCGGCTTGCCGTCGCCGTTGAAATCAGATGCAGTGGCGATCCGCCACGGAGGCGGAACTGTTGGGAAGCCCATGCCGCCAAGCACGCTGGTCCCGTTCAACAACCAGACAGTGCACTGACCAGTCACTGAATTTTGCCAGAGGATATCACGTTTGCCGTCGCCATTGAAATCCGCATAGGCAGCAATGTTCCAGGCGGTTGAGATCCGACCGATGCCCACGCTGCCGGTGTGAACTGTTCCCTTCATCACCCAAATCTGCCGGTCGCCCGTGATGCTGTCCTGCCAAAGAATGTTCGACGACGGTACGGATTGGGAGCTTGGAGCGCCGTAGAGTGCCTGTGCGCCAGCGATGTCATCGCTCGAGAGCGTGTAGCGGTCGCTTATTTTCGAATTCATGATCGCATCGACGGTCTGGCCGGCGTCGTCTGGATGATTCAAGCCGATGGCGTGGCCGAGCTCATGCAAGGCGACACGCTGAATCTCGGCGATGGCCGCGCCGTTTGCGTTGAATCGCAATGGCCCGCGGTAAGAATTCCATGACTGCGCCCGATTAAACAAGATATCGGCTTCGTCCATCGAGGAGCTCGAGTAGGTGTAATACGTCACGGCCAGCGTGTTTGAGCCGAAACTTTTGCCGAAGACGGTGGTGGCAAACGACATCGAGTTGTAGCCATCGCCGGAGCTGACCGGGATTGTCGAACCAACAACTTGTCCGAGCTGAATGCGCCCGATTACCTGGTTCCACATGCTTAGCGCAGGCGCGGCGGCGGTGTTCCACGACGTGTTTCCGTCCGACAACGTGTAACCGGGGCTGCCCAGTTCCAACTGAAACACAGGATTACTTCCCCACTTCGGCCCTTCCAGGACGTAGGCGTTCGCCTCGCCAATGAAGCCGCGAGCTGCAGTCAAAACCACGAAGGCAAAAACTACGCCCATGCTCCGACAGGGGATTCGATGGAGTTTGGGTCGACTCACAGACGTAGAAGCAAGCATGGACGCGGAGTATGCGGACGGCAGCATTACTCGTGCGCGACAGGCAGACATTTCCGTTTTCGCCGGAAATTCTGTCGACGCGCAATGAAAGCGGAAAAGCAAAGTGATGATCGTTCCAGGAGGTTAGGGCAGGCGGTGCACAAACATACACCTGAACCGCGCAATCTGTGGTTTAGTTGCGCCCTTTCGTCAAATCAAACGCTGCAGTACGCGGAGATCCCGAGCGGTGCTCGTACTACGGTACGACAAAAATCTTCTGTGAATCTGGATCTTTAACTTTGCTGCCCGGTGCGTACCCGGTCACGTCGATGTATGCGCCATTCGGATCGTATGGATTGTAAACAAGGCCCGGTTTTCCAGGTACTGGCTTTGCGGTGGGAAATTGCTGCTGCCCAGCAGCCGCAGTCCGCGGCGAGGGCGTGGGAGCTTTCGTTTTTGGCGCCTCGGTTTGGCGCGTGCTCGTCCGTGATTCCGCCACCCACTGCCGCGACGGAGTTGGGGAACTTGGCGGCACTGGACGTCCGGGATTCGTCACCACGTCTGAGGTCACCGGCGGCGGCGGTTCGTCGCCACCCGCAATCGCTCTGTGGACGAGCCGCACTGGTGCGGTCGCGACATGATATGACGTCTCAACCACGTCCCGCGTTGCGCGGCAGCCAACTACGAGCGCAGCTGCGCTGGCTAAAATTACCGCCGTCGCCTTCATCCCTTTTCGCTCTATACAACCGTCCTCAGCTAGCGCAACTGCTTGATCATCGAAGCCGATCTCATCGCCGCAGTGCGACAATGTCCGCCACAAACTCTGCGATCTTCTGCTCCGTCGACCCCCACGAACACATTAACCGATAGATTTCCGGCTCGATGAAATTATAGAACCGCCAGCCGCGCTCCTGCAAAGCAGTGGATAGCTGCTGGCTCATTCGCGCGAAGACCGCATTTGCCTCGACGGGAAACACGATGTCGATCTTCCCCTCAGCCGCGAGCCGCGTGGCCAGGTGCGCCGCCATTTTGTTCGCGTGTTGTGCGTTCCGCAGCCAAACGTCGTCCGTCAACAAACCGATCCACGGCGCAGCCAGAAACCTCATTTTTGACACGAGTTGGCCGCTTTGTTTCAACCGGTAATCGAACTCGTGCGCGAGTTCTTTGCGAAAAAAAATCACAAGCTCACCTGCCGGCGTTCCATTCTTTGTTCCGCCGAAGCAAAGAACATCGACCCCGGCTTGCCATGAGATTTCCTTCGGCGCACACCCGATCGCTGCGACAGCGTTCGCGAAGCGCGCGCCGTCCATGTGCAGAAGCAGTGATCGGCTTTGCGCGAACTCGGCAAGTCCGTGAATCTCGTCAGGCGTGTAAAGGGCGCCGAGTTCCGTCGCCTGGGTAATGCTGAGTGCGCGGGGTTTTTGCGCATGCAATTCGACTTGCTGCGCGATTGCCGCCTCGGCTTCCTGCTTGTCGATCTTACCGTTTGTTCCGCCGACCAGAAGCAGCTTTGCCCCTTTGGTAAAAAACTCCGGCGCGCCACATTCGTCGGTTTGGATGTGAGCATAGCGGTGGCAGATGACGCTGTGATGTGACTGACAAATCTGCGCCAGAGCAAGCGCGTTGGCCGCCGTGCCGTTGAGCACGAAGTAAACGGCGCAATCGATTTCAAATAACTCCCGCACGAGTTCACGCGCACGCGCCGTCCAGCTGTCGTCGCCGTACGATTCTGCCCCGCC
>DASTDG010000141.1:0-9702 GCA_035710475.1 Chthoniobacterales bacterium
CACCGGAGGGGATTAAGCGGACCGATGAAGTCGAACCGCACGAATCGATCCCGCGCAGCACGAGCCGCAAACTCGATTTCGCCATCATCGCCGTCCTGCTCGTCGTAGTCGCGGTGTTTGCCTTCAATACATTTCGGCATCGGAAAAGACCAGAGCTCGCAAATATGCCAGCAAAAAGCATCGCTGTGTTGCCATTCGAGAATCTGAGCGAGGAAAAGGCCAATGCCTACTTTGCCGATGGCATTCAGGATGAGATTCTGACGCGCTTATCGAAACTCGCCGACCTGAAGGTTATCTCGCGCACTTCGACGCGGCATTATCAAAGCGCGCCGGAAAACCTGTCTGAAATCGCCAAGCAACTCGGTGTCGCTCACATTTTGGAAGGCAGCGTGCAAAAGAGTGGCAACGCCGTGCGCGTGAACGTGCAGTTGATCAAAGCAGCAAATGATTCGCATCTCTGGGCCGATACTTTCGATCGCAAACTGACTGACGTCTTTGCGGTCGAAAGTGAAATCGCGAAAGCGATCGCCGACCAGCTCGAGACGAAGATGTCTGGGAGCGAGCGCGCGGCGATCGAGCGGCCACCAACCTCTGACTTGGAGGCGTTCGAACTCTACGAGCACGCCAAAGCTCTTTGGGCTGACGTTACCGATCCGCTGCACGCAAAGGAGAAGCTGCCAGAAGCGGAGGAGCTCCTGAAAGCAGCCGTCACCCGCGACCCGAATTTCATGCTCGCCTGGTGTGAGCTCGCAAAAGTGCACGTCACGTTGTACTGGCTCGGAATCGATCACACCGCAGCGCGTCTTGATTTGGCTAGTGCGGCGCTACAAACGGCGTTGCGTCTTCAATCGGATGCGGGCGAGCCGCATCTCGCTTCCGGGATCTACCAGTACGAAGCGTTTCGGAATTATCGGAAAGCGCGCGAGGAATTGGAGATCGCCCGCCGCACACTACCGAACAACCCGGACGTTTTTACCTACATCGGCTTTATTGATCGGCGCGAAGGCAGATGGATAGAGGCGACACGCAACTTAGAACGCGCGTTGGAATTGGATCCGCGCAACTTGTTTATCCTTCAGCAACTCGCCACTCACACCTATCAGCCTCAACGCCGGTACGAAGATGTCACCCGAACATTGGAGCGTGCATTGGCGATTTTCCCCGGCGCTCCATTGATCCGAATCAATCGGGCGGAAGTGGCGTTGGACGCGCGTGCGGATATCAAACCGTATCAAACCACATTGGCCGCGCTCATGACCGAGAATCCCAGCGTCGCGTCGGACGTGGATCACCCGGATTACTCGCTATGCGAACGAACGACGGAAGCAGCCGTTCGCCTGCTGAAAGATTACCCGATCGGCGGCCTCTCGAGCGGTTACGGCGTCAACTGTCCGCATGCTTATTGGGAAGGTGTTGTTGCTCGCTGGCAGGGCGATTCGGCGAAAGCCGCGGCCGCGTTTAGCCGTGCACGAGAAGAACTGGCGCCAGTCGCGGAGAGGCAGCCAGAGTTTGCGGCGGCCATCAGTTTGTTGGGCGTAGTCGATGCCGGACTGGGCCACAAAGAGGACGCGCTGCGCGAGGGCAGGCGAGCTTGTGAGTTGCTGCCCGTCGCCAAGGATGCAGTGAGTGGTGTCGCGCTGGCCGTTAACCTTGCACTAATCTACGCCTGGACTGGCGAGAAAGACCTAGCGCTCCAACAGATTGCGATGATAGAGCGCATTCCAAATCAGCTGAGCTTTGGTATGCTCAAACTGCATCCCTATTGGGACTCCTTGCGCGGTGACCCGCGGTTCGAACAGATTAGCGCGTCACTCGCTCCCCAATCCTGAACGCCAGGTTCCTTCTGTGATGATGTTCGTGGCCAAGAGCACGATTGACGCTGTGTGCTGGATGCTCTGCTGTATTTGGATAGCCCACGCCGGCGACGTAAAGCACCGACTCGTGGATACCGTCAATTCCAAGGTCCTTTTCAATCAATAGATCGTTGAGTGCTGCCGTGCAAAACGGCGCCAAGCCAAGCCATGTCGCCACCAAGCAAAACGTCTGGCACAAATGACCCGTCTCCAAAAGCACCACGCGATACGCGCGTGGGTGACGATACTTCCAGATCGTCCGAGGGAAAACGGCTGTCATTAAAAACAGCGCCGCGGCGTTTTTTACAAACTGTTGCCGGGCGCAATATTGCCATGCTCTAGTGGGCGTGGCCGGCGTGCTAATTCTGTCGAGCCGATGATGCGATGGGTGATAATAATACAGCCCCCGTCGCAGACCTTTCACGCGTAATGCCATTAGATACACTTCGCCCGGATGCCGCCCGCCACCCGAGGGGCTCGTTTTGCGCAACAACTTCCCGAATCGAGGCGAATGGATGTAGCCCGTCACACCCCAAACCAGCGAGAGAAGGCGTGATACACTCTCGAGACTCAGACTTTGCTTCCGGAAATGGCGGTGGGTTTTTCGCGCCAGCAGGACGCGCACGAACTCAGAATTAGGAAAATTTTGCGACGGGAGCCGAAAGCTGTCTCCACCTTTGACCGACTTGAAAATCTTTGGCTGAGGCGCCACGAGTAACGCGTCTTTGATGCGACGAGCCGCAGCCGACTCGTCTCGAACGTACGGCGCGTTTTTTGTCCAAAAGTGCAAACTTGCTTCAGGCAGCCAAAAGCCCCACGCGTGGGCGATCCGCTCATCGTCCTTCGCTTCTGGTGAACCTTTCCGTAGCAGCAGGCCCTGCTTCAACAACTGCGAAACTGCAGACCGCACACTTCTCGGCGTGAAATTAGAGAAATGGTGGACGGCTTGCCGCGAAGTTCGCCACGTGCCGAAAAAATCGAGAACTTCGCAGGCAAGCGGTCCTGCTGCGATTGTCAGCCGACTAGCGAAATTGCTAAAACAAAGCCGTCCGTCTTTCCAGTAAGCCAACAAGTTGCTGGCGCGTCGGAACTGAATCCGCTCTCGCATTTGTCACGGCGTGATGCCGTTTACTGGCAGGGCTGTGGTTGTTTTGCGCGAGTGCAACAGTCTGCTCTGAGATACTCTAGCAAATTGGCCCGGCTATGCCTTATGCGGTATCATCATCAACCGGGCTTTCACTTTGTCCAAATCGAGGGACATTCTTTGATGGGCTCTCTTGAGTTTTTGCACATCCGCAATCGCCTTTGTAACATGCGGATGGCGCTTTCTCGCAGGTTTTCGCTTTGGCATGGTTGCTCCTTTCTGAATTCGAACGGCGAGCGTAATCAGATCGGCAGAGGCGTGTCAATAACTTGAGCAGTGGGTCGTTAGGTTCGGGGCGAATCGTCGCCGCATGCCGATCGAGAGACGCCAGTTTTTCAACATGTCGATCTTGCGGGTGTCTTATAGAGTGGATGCTCGCGTTTCCAACCGCCGCGGCTACCGTCTCCGCATGACCGGCTTCTTCGGAGAACTCAAGCGCCGAAAAGTCTACCGCGTGGCGATCGCGTATGTGGTGGCGAGTTGGGCTCTCGCGCAAGGTCTCGCCCAAGTCCTTCCGGTTTTTGACATTTCGAACTCGGTCATCCGCGCAGTTATCGCGTTGCTGCTGATCGGTTTCCCGGTGGCGCTGATTTTCGCCTGGATATTCGACATTACCCCGAGCGGGATCGAACGTACGCCGGAAGCTGCGCCCCAGCCGATGGCGCGAGCGCAACGGCAGCGCAGTTTAATATTACTCGCCGCCTTGGGGGTCCTCGTCGCGGCAGCTGCCGGGTTTTTCCTGCTCCCGCGCGCCGCTGCTCACAAAATCGACAAATCGATCGCCATCCTCCCGTTCGAGAACCTGAGCGACGACAAAGAGAACGCTTATTTCGCCGATGGGATCCAGGATGACGTCCTCACCAATTTGTCCAAAATCGGAGACCTGAAAGTGATTTCCCGCACATCGGTAATGGGTTACCGCGGAAAAACCGGAAATGCACGCGAGATCGGGAAGACGTTGGGCGTGGCAAATATTCTCGAAGGCAGCGTTCGCCGCGCCGGCAACAAAGTGCGGGTGAACGTGCAGTTGATCGATGCGACGAACGATAAACACATCTGGGCGGAAGATTACGACGGCGATTTGACCGACGTTTTCAAGATCCAAACCGATCTCGCCCGTGAAATCGCCGCCGCTCTGCAGGCGAAACTTTCACCGAGCGAGAAAGAACACCTCGAGCGCAAACCGACTCAAAACAGCGAGGCTTATCTTGCCTTTGTCCGAGCGCACGATCTCTGGAGCACCGCCGTCGAAGACCTGGCCAAATTGAAATTCAGCGAGCAGACATACCAGCACGCGATCGACCTCGATCCCAATTTCGCGCTCGCGTACGCCCGTTACGCGCAGCTGGAGAGCTGGATTATTCACAGCTTCGAGAACACCGCCGAACGCCGGGCCAAAGCGCGCTCGCTCGCGCAACGCGCGATTGAATTGCAGCCGCAGCTGCCGGAGGCGCATCTTGCTTTGGGGTTCGTTCGCTATTACGTCGACAACGATTTCGACGCCGCCGCACAGGAATTTGAGATCGCGCAGCGCGGTTTGCCTAACGAATCGGAAGTTTACCTCGCCCTCGGCGCGATTCAGCGGCGCCAGGGCAAATGGGACCAATCCAACGCCAGTTTGGAAAAAGCGGTCAGCCTCAATCCGAAAGACATTTGGACGCTGCAGAATCTGGCAATCAATTACGAAATGCAGCGCAATTTCGACGCGGCGAACAAAACGATCGACCGCGCGCTCGCGATTGACGCGAATGCAGTGGGGCCGCTCGAGCTCAAAGGCAAGATCGCCATCGAAGAAAAGGGCGACCTCAGCCTTCCCGAACAGATTCTGGCGCGAATGGATTCGGTTCCAAAAACACCGGAAATCGAAGCGAAATTGGGCGCGATCCGCGTCACGGTGTTTTTGTTTCAGCGGAAATTTGAGTCCGCGGCACGCGCTGCCGAGAGCCTGCCGGACGCGAAGCTGACGACTGTTCCCGGGTTGTTGTGTAGCAAATACACCGCCATCGGCGTTGCCAAAAAAGCACTGCGTGATGAGGCCGGCGCGCGTGAAGTTCTCGCCAAAGCGAAAGCATTAGCCGAAGCCGACATCAGCCAAAACCCGGACAGCGCGGCCAGTCATGCGCGTTTAGCCGAAGCGCTCGCCTGGCTGGGCGAAAAAGACGCGGCACTGGCCGAAATCGAGCGCGCGCAGCAATTACTTCCGCTGAGCAAAGACGCGTTTGAGGGACCGGAGATGGTGGCGAAAGCGGCGGAGATCCACGCCATTCTCGGTGACCCGGCGGGCGCAGTGTCAATGCTCGACGATCTGTTGCAGCGGCCAAGCTCGGTCACACTGGGGATGCTGAAAGTCAACCCGGTCTGGGATCCGATCCGAAAGGACCCGCAGTTTCAGCGCTTGATCGACAAATATAGTGGCAAAGCGTAATTCCGCGGCGATTCTGCTCGTCGTCATTGCGACGGCCGCGCGCGCGGAGTGGGTCGCAATTACTTCCGAAACGGAACCAGGCTTCCTCGTCGGACTGGAACATCGACATGTGGTTTTTGAGAACGCGGACACGAATGCACGCGCGATTGTCGATATTGCGATTTTCTCGGCCAAGTCGTTTGTCCCGCGATTGATTGATAATCCAAACAGGCAAACCGATCTCGCCGATGCGATGGCGAGTACAAACTGTGTCACCGGAGTGAACGGCGGCTATTTCGACGAGGATTTCGCGCCAGTGGGCCTTTTGATTATCGATGCCAGGACAATTGCTCGATTGCAACACGCGCGCTTGTTGACGGGCGTGTTGCTCGGCACAACCCGAGGCATGCAAATCGTGCGAACCCGCGAGTTTCCCGCTCAGCCAGCCACTCACTCGGCGGTACAGGCCGGACCGTTCCTTGTCGACCTTGGAAAACCGGTGCACGGCCTCGAGGCGACTCACGAAGCACGCCGGACCTTTGCGGCCAGTGGTGGCAGGCGTGTCGCGCTTGGCTACTGCTCAGAGATTTCGCTCGTCGAGTTAGCTGCGATTCTTTCTGGTGGTCTGAACGATTTCAAGATTCAGCGCGCCCTCAATTTAGATGGCGGCTCCTCCAGCGCGTTCTGGTTCAAACGCCGCAACGGCAGCGTGTTTTCCATTCCGGAACAAAAACCAGTGCGCGATTTCATCGGCATCGCGCCACGTTAATGGATGATGCGTACCTTTGGCGCCTTTAGATCCGCCGGTGAATTCTTCTACGGCGAAGTCGTTGCGGATGAAGTGCGCGTGCTGACGCAGCCGTACTGGCTCGGCATCGAATCGACCGGCGAAGTGCGGAAGCTGGCCGATGCAGATGTCGATCTTGCAGTGGCCCCGTCGAAGCTGATCGCAGTCGGTCTCAATTATGCCGAGCACATTGTGGAGATGAAGCGCACCCCGCTGGGCACGCCGCTCATCTGGTTTAAGGCACCGAGCTCATTATTGCCGCACAATGGCACGATCGAGATCGCGTTCGCGGAACACCAAACCGATTTCGAAATTGAACTCGCCGTCGTGATTGGCCGGAGGGCGAAAAACATTTCGGAAGCCCGCGCGTCCGATTTTATTTTTGGCTACACGGTCGGCCTCGACATCAGCGATCGCGATTTGCAGAAGAGCGAAAAACAATTCGGTCGCTGCAAATCTTTCGACACCTACACACCGGTGGGGCCGTTCGTCTACGCCGATGTCAATGTTGCCGATGTCGGCATCGAGCTGCGCCAGAACGGCCAAATCAGACAACGCGCGCGCACGAGTCAGATGATTTATTCACCGGCGCAGATCGTCGCGTTTGCGAGCGAGGCGACGATGTTGCTGCCCGGCGACGTCATTTTGAGCGGAACGCCATCGGGCGTCGGCCCGCTCAAGGCCGGCGATGAACTGGAAGCAAAGATCGACAATTGGCCGCCGTTGCGGAACCGCGTTGTCAACGCGCGATAGCTCTTCGCGCACCGCTTACATCCCAACGGCGCAGTTGTTTCGAAATAAAAGATAGCAACAGCTTCGGCTCACCAACAGTTAAATCGACAAACGTGAAAAGTTTTGCTCGACTCGGCCTAAACTCGTTTGCGATAAAGACATACCTCAAAATTGACCAGCCGTTAAATGCAATCGTCTGAACCTATGAAAACAATCATCACTCTCTGCCTCAGTCTCGTCGCGCTGACTGCGTTCGCTCAAACGCAACCCGCGCCACCGCCCAACGCGCCGCCTGCCGCCTCACCGGGCGCCCCTGCAAATCCAGCCGCGCCGGTTCCGCCGCCGGGAAGCGCGATGTCGCCGGCCCAACCGGGAATGCCGCCGCCGGCCGGTGCACCGGGAATGCCGCCTCCCGCCGGTGCGCCAGGAATGTCTCCGGCCGGCGCGCCAGGTATGTCTCCGGCGGCGCCAGCTGCGCCGGGCGCATCAGTTACCGCGACATTGAGTCCAGCCGCTGGTGAAACTCCAGCCGTCAGCGGAGTTTGGGGAGCACGAGTGCCGAGCGGGAATTTCCTGATCGACAATTTCCGCAAGGGCGGCCCGATCATGTGGCCGATTCTCATCGTGTCGATCGTTGGCTTAACTGTCGTGATCGAGCGTATCTTTTGGTGGGCGGGTCGATGGTTCCGGAGGGACCCGAAGCGCATCGAAAAAGTTTTCACCGCAATTGAAGTCGGTGACCTGGCCGAAGCATCGCGGCTGTGCCGCGGCTCGCGTGACCCGGTGCTACGCATGATGTGGAACGGCCTGAATCACCAGCACGCATCGTTGCAGGGCGCACTGCAAGTGGCCGCCGGCATTGAGATCAAGCGCGCCGGCCGCTTCCTTGTTGTGATGGACACGCTGGTCACACTGGCGCCGCTGCTCGGTTTGTTGGGAACCGTCACCGGACTCATTCGGTCGTTCAGCTTCCTCGGCAACGAGGAGCTGGCCGTGCAAGCAGTGACCGGCGGTATCGCCGAGGCGCTGATCGCTACGGCGTGCGGTCTCGGCATCGCCATCTTTTCACTCGTGCCGTTTAACTTTTTCACCTCGCGCGTGTCTAACTTAGAGTTCGAGCTGCAAACCGCAGCCACGAACCTGGAGGTGATGCTGGAAGCGAACCAACGAGCGCGGCGCGAAGCGGAAATGTCCACCACCAGGTAAAATGCTCGAGCTGGAAAGAACGTCATGAACGCCGAGGCAATGGCAATAGCAAACGCAAACGCATGAGAATCGGCACTCCCATTCCTCACAAGAAAGCGCGGATCGAGATCATTCCGTTGATCGACATCATGTTCTTTCTTTTGGCCAGTTTCATGATGGTGAGCTTGACCCAGATACACATGAAAGGCATCAAGGTGAGTTTGCCCGCCGGCCAATCGGGCGAAACGCAGTCGAAACGCGATTACATCAGCGTATCGGTCGATGCGAATGGCTATTCTTACTTCGACAAGGAGCTGATGGATTATGACAAGCTCAGGGCGGTGCTGCTGAAGGTGTATCAGGAAAATCCCGAGGCGAAGGTCTTCGTGCGCGGTGACGCAAACACGGCCCACGTCAACGTGATCCGCGTGCTCGAGATTCTCAGATCGGTCGGCTACTACAAAATCGCTTTTGAAATCAAGAGCGAGGCTGCCAAAGGCGTTCCCGCTCCGGGAGCGGCCGGTCAAAAACCCGGGACTTGATTATGGCCGAACCCGTCAAACCGCTGCTTTATCGCCCACCGCCCAAGTGGCATCTCTGGTCAGCTCTTGGCGGTGCGCTGCTCATCCACCTCGGTGCCGTGTTGGCGGCCATGAAGCGGGAAGAGCCGCCAGTGGATCTCGGTAAGCCTCCCGAACAAGTAGTGGAGGCGACTATTCAGGAGGAACCACAACCCACACCACCGCCCGAGGAGATTATCGCTCCGCCTCCGCCCGCCCCGCCGCCGGAGGTCAAGCCGGAGTACGTCGAGGAACGGACGCCACCGCCGCGGCCGCCCAAGCCGATCGCGAAAGTGGCTCCCGTCAGACAACTGCCGATGTCCAGCGCCAAGGCGCTCGCCGTCTATGCGCCGCGGCCGCCGTATCCGTATGAAGCCCGTGCGCACAAGATCATGGGCAGCGGAGTTTGTGTCGTCGACGTGGATCCAGCCAGCGGTCAGGTGACCAGCGCCAGCATGACCCAAAGTATTGGCAGCCCCATCCTCGACAACGCCACTGTGACTGCATTCAGGCAATGGCGATTTCGACAAGGCTCGGTGTCCAAGGTAAGAATCCCCATTACCTATACATTGACCGGCTCCTCCTATTAGTTACGCAATGAAACTTTCCTCGCCCATTCCACACAAACGAGCCCGGATCGAGATCATCCCGTTGATCGACATCATGTTCTTCCTCCTCGCCAGTTTCATGATGGTGAGCTTGAGCCAGACGCACATGAAAGGCATCCGGGTCAATCTGCCGGCCTACTATGCGCCGCCGTCGACCGAGCCGAAAGATTACGTCTCCCTCAAGGTGCGCCAGGGCAATGTGGTTTTGTTTGATGACCAGTATGTACCGGCTGATGATGTTTTGCCGCGCCTTTACCAACTGCACCAGGCCAATCCAAACATCAAAGTCTCCATCAGCGCCGACGGGTTGGCCATGCACGGTGAGGTGATTACGCTGCTGGATGAAGTGCGGCGGGTCGGAATCACCAAGATCGGATATCAGATCCGAACGGCAGCTGGGCCCGGCGGCGGGCAGCCCGGTCCGCCTCC
>DASTDG010000142.1:0-4747 GCA_035710475.1 Chthoniobacterales bacterium
GATGTCGATCTTCCCGTCGATGCGACGGCGGTCTCGAGAGCTGCGCATGTCACTTTCGTGCCCGAGACAGTCGGCACCGGTCCACCGGGCACGACTTCATTCGTTGAATTGATCGGGAGCGTTCAAGCACACGCTCCGCCTTCACGCGCCTAACTGGCGCCTTGAAACGTAGGGCAACCGCTCCGGTTGCCATCCTTTGCTGGCAGGGCGAAGCGCCTGCCGTCCTACAAAACCGCTGCAAAAAAATGAGAAAAGAGATTCTGATTCTGTTCGGTGCGGTCGCGCTTTCAACGAGCCACGCGATCGCGCAAGCGGCCGCCTGCGATCACGAGCACGAGCAACAGGGAGTGAAATACACCTGCGTCATGCATCCCGAAGTCGTGATGGACCATCCGGGCACCTGCCCGAAATGCGGGATGAAGCTCGTCCCGGTCAGACAAAGCAAACGCCCAATGCCCAATTCAGAACGCGCAGCGCGCTCGCACGAAATGCCGATGGAGCAGATGTCGATGCAATCCTCGATCAACCTTGCCGACCCGATGAATCGGGAGAGCTCCGGCACGGCGTGGGTCCCGGATTCAACGCCCATGTACGGCCGCATGTTCATGCTCGGCGACGACATGCTCATGCTGCACGGAGCGATTTTTCCGCGTTACACCAACGTGAGCACGCGACGTGGCGACGATCGCATCGATGCACCGAACTGGATCATGGCCATGTATTCGCATCCATTCAGCGAGACGACCCAACTCGGGGGGCGATTGATGATGAGTCTCGATCCGCTGACCGAAGGCGGGCGGGGTTACCCGTTGCTCTTGCAAAGTGGTGAATCCTGGCACGATCAACCGCTGCACGACCGGCAGCATCCGCATGACTTGTTCGACGAACTCTCCCTCAGTCTTTCACACAAGGTCGATGTCGATCTTAGCGGCTATTTTTATTTCGGTTATCCGGGCGAACCGGCACTCGGGCCACCAACGTTCATGCATCGGTTGTCAGCGATGGATAATCCCGACGCCCCGCTGGGTCATCATTGGCAGGACTCGACCCATGTGACTTTTGGCGTCGCGACCGCGGGGATCCAGTGGCGGAACGTAAAAGTCGAGGGCAGCTCATTCACGGGTCGCGAGCCGGATGAAGATCGTTACGACTTCGATCAGCCGCGATTCGATTCATTCAGCGGCCGCGTTTCCTGGAATCCGACGCAAAACCTGGCCCTGCAATTTTCGCACGGTTACATCCGAAGCCCAGAAGCACTCGAGCCGGATGTGAACCGCCATCGCACGACGGCGTCCGCGATTTACAATCTACCGCTCGGCCACGACACTAATTGGTCGAACAGTTTTGTCTGGGGCAGAAACAACGATGCGGGCGAGAAGACGAATTCGGTTCTCCTTGAGACAAATTATCAGCGCCATCGCGACACCATTTACGCGCGCTGGGAATGGGTGGAGAAATCCGGACACGAGCTCGTGCTGAAAGATGTCGATCTTGCAAAAGTATTTCCGATCAACGCGGTGACAGTCGGTTACGTGCGGGATCTCTCCCACGGCAATGGGATCGATGTCGGTCTGGGCGGGCAGTTCACACTCGATTTTTGGCCTAACGACCTCGACCGCTATTACGGCGGCGGTCCGAGTTACGGCTTCGAGGTTTTCCTGCGCATTCGGCCGTCGCTCCACTCTCATGCCGAACGCGTACATTCCGAAGATATCGCCGGAATGCAGGAAATGTAGTGGCAGGCGTGCCGCCTGCAGACAACAGAAATGCAGCCGACACGGCTGCCTCTACAACATCAGCGTTCTTGTCACAACGACTTAGCGCGTGAATCTTATCGGCCGATGACGCACCGGCTGCCGAAGCAGGATTACCACGACGCCGAGCGCATCATCGAATTCGATTTTGTGCGCGCGACGGAAGCGGCGGCGCTGAATTCGTTGCGCTGGCTCGGCCGCGGGGACAAGGACGCGGCCGACGCCGCGGCCTGCGACGCGATGCGCGGGATGTTCGATCTGATGAACATCTGCGGCGAGGTCGTCATCGGCGAAGGCATCAAGGACGAAGCGCCGGGTATTTTCAAGGGCGAACAACTCGGGACCTGGTATCCCGGTTCGCCGCCGTTCGATATCGCAGTCGATCCGATCGACGGCACGACGAACATTTCCAAAGGCGCGCCAAATTCGATTAGTTGCATCGCGGCGGCGAGCCCGGAGGAAGGAGTGAAGGTGGCGTTGCGCGACATTCTGTCTTTTTACATGTCGAAGCTGGCTTACGGTCCGCGCGTCGTCGAGTACATGAAAAAACGGGGCGACACGCTCCAAATCGATATGCCGATCGCGGAGATTCTGGCGATCGTCGCGCGCGCCCTGGATAAACGGGTGCAGGACGTCGCGGTCATGATGCTCGACCGCCCGCGGCACAAGGAAATCGTCGAACAGATCCGTGCAAGCGGTGCGTCGTTGCGCATGATCGGCGACGGCGACATTGCCGCGGCCATGGCGCCATCGTTGCCGGAAAGCGACATCGATCTCTACATGGGCATCGGCGGTTCGCCGGAAGCGGTGCTCGCCGCGGCAGGCATCAAATGCCTCGGCGGCGAAATGCAATGCAAAATGTGGCCGCGCGACGATAAAGAGCGGCAGAAGTTAATCGGCGAAGGTTGCGAACAAGAACTCGAGCGCGTGTTTACGGCCGACGATCTCGCAGTTGGCGAAAACATCATCTTCTGCGCAACCGGCATCAGCGACAGTGCGCTCTTGCGCGGCGTGAAATCCCAAGGCACGACCGCCATCACCAGTTCGATTCTGATGCGGGCGAAAAGCAAAACGGTCCGGTTCATTCGCGCCCGGCACAATTTGCAGAACAAAACCATCCATCTGCGTTCGACCAATCGGGAGCATTTGATCTAGGAACATAGACCTGCGGTCTGTGCGGCCAGCGGAGTTGTACTCCGTTGACTGCCGCCGAAAGAAACTCGCAGGCGAGGACGCCCGCGAGCCGCACAGGCTAGATGCCTATGTTCCGGCTCGACAGCGCCGTTTGGCGTGTACAAGATCGACATCGAACCTTTGCGGCTTATGAGAAGACGACAAGTACCCAAAACTGAACTTTCCAAGGAGAACGGCTGCGTCGTGGATACGAAATGGAGACTGGGCTCGTTGAGTTATCACGCGTCGGCCATCGGTAAAGAAGAGATCAAACCATCGAGCGAGATCGTGCGTCTGCCCGAGCTCGTCATTTACGATCACATCTGTTTCGGCGGCGCGTATGCCCGCACAAACCTGAGCTTCCACTACATCGGCGATTTCTGGGACGACCGCATCAGCTCGGTGATTGTCGTCAGCGGCATCTGGCGCTTTTATCGCGACGAATATTACAAGGGCCCGCACTGGGACCTCGGCCCCGGCTACTACGAAAGCTTCTTTACCGAAAAAGGTCCCGACGACGTCGTCAGCTCCTTTCAGTGCATCGCGCTGACATAAAATCGATTCGGTTTAACAAATTGCGTCCGCACGATCACGATATGTCTGGGTCCGCAATGGCGAGGACGCCATCGTCAGCACGCGAGACGCGTGCACTACCCAGAAGGATCCGCGATCTTAAAGACTTCTTCAGCGCAGCCCCAGGAAAGGGTGAAGCCAGAGCCGCCGTGGCCATAGTTGTGGATGATGGTGCGGCCGTCGCGCAGTTTATCGCGTTCAAGGCGGACGCCTGATTTGCGATACGGGCGCAGACCGACGCGCTCGGCGACGACGCGCGGCTTCTCGATGTTCAACACGCCCGCGCACTCGGCGACGATGCGCGCGGTCGATTTTGGATCGACGGCGAGATTATCGCTGAGCTCGTTGGTGCCGCCGAAGACGCAATCCTGCACGCGGGGAATGGCGTACATGAGCGGTTCGTCGTCGCACACGATCGCGCAGGAGAGATTGTCGATCTTCGGTACGATGGCGACTTGGCCGCGATGCGGCTCAAGATCGACATCTTGGACGAGTTCGCGCGCACCGATCCCGGCACAGTTAATGACCAGATCGAACTTGTGATCGACGTCTTCGAGCGTTTCGAAACGCACGCCGCCGTTGATGGAACCGCCTGCGGCGACGAATCGGGTCGCGAGATGGCTGAGATAAATCGTTGTATCCATCAGCGCGACATGCATAGCGAATCCCGCTTTGAAGGCCGCCGGAACAACAGTAAGAGATGTCTCGACTCCGCTCGACATGACAAAAGGGGAACTCGGGATGAAAGAAGCGCCGAGGGGAATTGCCCAATGGGGAATTTGCAGGTTGCCGGTTCGCGAATATTGGCGCAGCTCGATCATCGAGACGCCGCTGCGCGGAACGTCTGCAAGACCGACAAGTACTCGATAGGTTTCGAGCGCCCAAGGGATGACCTTGTGGCGCGGCTCGCAGTCGTACGGAAACCAAAGCGCGGCGGCCGCTCCGGATGTGGTTTGTAGCCCAATTTGCTTGGCAAAGATAGTGGTGCGAAATCCGCGCTCGGCAAAAAGCACGCCGCAGGTCAATCCGGAAACGCCGGCACCGATGATTGCCACGAATTTTGCCACGCGACAACGTTGTAGGGCAGGCGCTCCGCCTGCCAACTAAAAAGCGGCGAGCGGTGCGCTTGCCCTACAAATTCGCGTGTGAACATGCGTGCGAAAAGAGCCACGATCATTTAGGCTCGGACCGAGATGGTTGCGATTAACCGAGAGGCGCTGACGGAAAAAGTCCTCGCGGGCGAACGG
>DASTDG010000143.1:0-3865 GCA_035710475.1 Chthoniobacterales bacterium
CGCACGCAGGTAGGGAAATTCTTCTTTAAATGCGACCATGGTTCAGTTGATCCGGAGGAAACAGTTCGGGTTGCGCTCGATCTGGTTTCACGCGGCGGCCGAGCGACTGGATGGCATCGACAAATTGATCGACCTCCTTGAACTGCCGGTGCACCGACGCGTAACGCAGGTACGCCACTTCATCGATGCCGCGCAATTTCTCGAGCACCTTCGCGCCGATGTCCGTCGATTGAACCTCGCGTCCACCGGTTTGTAACTCGTGCTCGATTGCATCGACGAGCTGCTCGAGCGCAAGCAAGCTTGTCGATCTTTTCTCGAACGCCTTCGCGATGCTGCCGGCGAGCTTGCGCCGGTCGAACGCCTCGTGCGTTCGGTCACGCTTGATCACCCGCAGGTCCGAACGCTCGATCTCCTCGTACGTCGTAAATCGATAACCGCAGCTTAGACATTCGCGCCGGCGGCGGATACTTGAAGCATCGCGCGACTGCCGGGAATCGACGACCTTGTCGTCGCGCGAGCCACACTTGGGGCAACGCATAGTGTCGACACCCTGAATACCACACCAAATGTTGTAGCGTCAACGGAACTTTACCGTCTCGCGAATTTAAGCCGCCACCGCTTTGCGCGCTGTTGGCTTCTTCGCTTTGGGCGGTTTCGCGGCGAATTCGAAACCGACTTTGCCATTCTCCAGTTTTAAGTGCGCGGAGAACGGGCGGCCTTTTTTCGAGACAAACCTGGGTAGCAGATCGGTTTTTCCCGTCGTCATCAGTTTTTGCACCTGCTCTTTTGGAATGTCGCGATGCAGAATGCTTTTGCTTACGCGGAAGCTGCATGTCTTCGGCGACGTGACCGCGTTTTCGCATGCGTAGGCACGCTCGAGCACGTAAACCTGTCCCTTCTGGCAAACTGGACAGAGACCCAACCTCTCATGTTTGTGGATGTCGATCTTGATCGGTTGATCGTGCGCGCCTTCACCGAAATCGAATTCCTGTTTGAAGTCTTCACCGAGTTTCACTTCGGCAGTGAACTTGCGGCCCATTTTGCTGCGAAAACCTTCCAGCGGACCGACACGACCTTCGGTCAAAAGTTTTGCGATCTCATTGCGCTCGAACAAGCGACCCGCCATCGTCTTCCAGATCAGCAATCCGCAAGATCGACATTTAAACGTGCGATACTCCTCGTCGAACGGCCCGCCGCCGCACTTCGGACATTTCACCTCGAGCGGCTCGAAATTGCCGGTTACGTTGTCGCCTTCAAAGTTCCTCGCTTTCTCAACAATTTCGCGCGTGAACTCCTTAATGTGCGCCATGAATTCCTTGCGTTTCATCGCGCCTTTTTCCATGCGCTTGAGCTTGTATTCCCATTCACCGGTCATTTCGGGCGAGCAGAGCTCGGTCACGCCGATGCCGCGCAAGAGTGTGATCAGCGCGAGTCCCTTTGCCGTCGTAATCAGCTCGCGTCCCTGCCGCGTGACGTAGCCGTCGTGAATTAATCCTTCGATGATGGCCGAGCGCGTTGCGGGCGTGCCGAGCCCTTTCTGGCGCATCGCTTCGCGCAACTCTTCGTCCTCGACCAGTTTACCCGCGCCTTCCATCGCCGAAAGCAGCGTCGCTTCCGTAAAACGAGCCGGCGGTTTCGTTTCGTTTTGCGTTACGTCGATAGTGCGAACTTTGGCCTGTTCGTTAGGCGTGATCGCAACCAGCGATTCCTCGCCGGATTCACCCGAAACTGCTTCCCTGCCGTAGACCGCCAACCACCCCGGATCTTTGATGATCTTGCCTTCGGTTTTGAACGCATCCTTCTCCACGCGCGTAATTCGTGTGGTCACTTCAAATTGCGCTGCCGGGAAGAACACACTGATGAACCGGCGCACGATCATGTCGTAAATCTTCTGCTGCACTTCATCCAACCCGTGTGGAGTCGTGCCGGTCGGGATAATCGCGAAGTGATCGGAAATCTTCGCGTCATTGAAAATCCGCTTGGAAAGCTTCACCCAATGTCGTCCCAGGGCGGTGCGCGCGTGCGGATTGTCGATCTTGCTCAACGTCGCTTTGACCGTCGGCAGATAATCCTCGGGCAAAAAGCGCGAGTCAGTGCGCGGATAGGTAATGACTTTGTGTCGCTCATAAAGTTGCTGCGCGATTTGCAGCGTCCTTTTCGCGCTGAAGCCGCGCGCGTTTGCGTCACGCTGCAAGCTCGTCAAGTCGTACAAGAGCGGCGGCGCCTGTGTCGTTGCCTTGCGCTCTTCGGTCGCGACGCCGGTTTTGCCGAGACAACGCTGCTTGATCTCCTCGGCAGTTGCTTTGTCCCAAATTCTCTCGGCTCGCGCGTCTTCGTCGCCGTCTTTGGTAAAATCTTCGCGGAACCAGCGGCCACGATACGCGCCGGCGTTTACTTCGAAATCGCCAAAGACTTCGAAATAGGTCCGCGGCTTGAAATCATGGATCTTGTCCTCGCGCTCAGCGAGAATCGCCAGCGTCGGTGTCTGCACACGACCGACCGGGGTGAGCTGGAAACCGCCGGTGCGATTGTTAAAAGCAGTCATCGCACGTGTGCCGTTGATCCCGACGAGCCAGTCGCTCTCGGACCGACAGACGGCGGCGTTGGCCAGGGGAATCATCTCCTCATCCGAACGCAAATGCTGAAACGCTTCGCGGATTGAATCTAGTGTCATCGATTGCAGCCAAAGCCGGCGCACCGGTTTTTTGACGCCGCTAAGTTTCATGAGGTAGCGGAAGATCAATTCCCCTTCTCGTCCGGCGTCGCAGGCGTTGATCAGAAGATCGACATCTTTGCGTTGTATGAGCCGCTTTAGCATGTTGAAGCGCGCCTTCGTTTTCTCGATGGGCTTCAGCTGGAACTCTTCGGGAATGATTGGCAGGTTGGCGAAGCTCCACTTGCCGCGCTTTACATCGAGCTCGGTTGGCAGCGCCAGCTCAACCAGATGCCCAAGCGCCGAGGAGATGAGGTAGCGTTCGCTTTCGTAGTGATCGCCCTCCTTTTTGAAGCCGCCGAGCGCGCGGGCAAGGTCGCTCGCCACGCTTGGTTTCTCAGCAATAAGCAGCGCTTTAGCCATGGAAGGCGGAAATCGAACGCCAGATGTCGATGTTTTGCAAGTGCGAGCACTTCCCGCGCCTAACGAGCGAGCTCGTGCCGGTGTTCAGCCGAGTTTGACAAAATACTTGCCGGGCAGCTGCTTAACCAATCGCTTCAGCTCGAGGCTCAGCAGCGTCGAAGAGACGGCGCCGCTCGGCAGCTTGCACTTAGCTGAGATCTGATCGATCGGCGTCTCGGCAGCATCGATCGCCTCGTAGACACGGCGCTCCTCATCCGACAGCGGCGGTAACAGCCGAACGGCCGCTTCTGGTAACGGCTTTGCCTCCGGCAAAAGGATTTGTAGGTCCTCAAGGATATCGCTCGCGTCCATGACCAGCTTCGCGCCTTGTTGAATCAGCCGGTTCGAGCCCATCGCGCTCGGCGCGTTGATATGACCAGGCACCGCGTACACTGAACGTCCTTGTTCCAGCGCCTGCGCCGCGGTGATGAGCGCGCCGCTGTTTAAGCCCGCCTCGACGACGAGAATGCCATGACTCCACCCGGAGATGATCCGGTTGCGCATTGGAAATGTGTGCCGGTCTGGCTCGATTTCCATCGAGAACTCCGAAACAATAGCGCCATTGCCGGCGTGGATTTTTTCGGCGAGCGCCTGGTTCTCAGGCGGGTACAACTTCGCTAACCCGGAGCCGATCACTGCGATGGTGCGGCCTTTCGCGGCAAGCGCGCCCTGGTGTGCGGCAGTGTCAATGCCGCGCGCGAGTCCGCTGATGATCGTCAGGCCGGCGTACGCTAGTTGATAGGCGAGCTT
>DASTDG010000144.1:0-3811 GCA_035710475.1 Chthoniobacterales bacterium
ATGGTCGCGCTCCTGGAATCCGGCGACGGCGCGGGCGCGGCCAGACGCACGCGTGTTCGCGGGCGGGACGTGCGTGGCGTCAATGCGCCGGACGCTGTTGTTCCATTCGCCAATGCGTTTTCCGGGCGTGACGCCGAAAAACAGGCCGCGCGCCGGATCGATGTTGTGATACTCAAGATCGACACTTTGCAGCCACGGGTCGTCCCAGCTCAGGTTCTCCGCTTCAACCAGGATTTCGAGTAACCATTTCTTCGTGATCCAATCGACCCCGCCGATGAGTGAGTCGGGATTTTGCTCGAGCGCTTCGAGGACAAAGCTCCAGCTTTCCAAGAGCCAGTCGGTTTCCGCGCTGCTAGCACGCAACTGGCGTTGCGCCAATTCGTAGAACTGCCACTGCACATCGAGTGCGCCGATGGTTTTGCCATTCTCAAGATCGACAATCCAGCGGCGTGTTGGGTCGCGTGAAATATCGCGCGTGCTTTGCACAGCATCAGCGAGGACCAGGTTGCGCGGCAATCGTCCTTCCTCGAGCAGCGAGAGCACGCACGCCGTGGTGCCGATCTTGAGCGCGGCCGCGAACGGACTCATGTTCGAGTCGCCGATGAGCAAATGCAGCCGCCGGTATTTGCGGTAGTCGGCCAGCGGCTCATCGCGTGCGTTGATGATGGCGCGGTTGAACTGCACCCATTGGTAGATGTCGTTGACGATGTGATCGGCGCGCTGACTGATTTGGAAGTTCACCTGCCCTTCCTGCGGCGCTGGCTCGAAATCGAACGCGAGCGGGTTCGCCTGCCCCACGCGCCCGGCGCCGGTGAAGATTTGGCGCGTGGCGAGAAATGTGAGCAATGTGCCCAGAATCGGCGGAGTAAATTGCGCCTCGCGTTTCATCAGGTAATTCTCGTGGCAGCCGAACGTGGCGCCGGTGTGATGATCGACATTATTCTTGATGAACGAGACGTGCTCGGCGGCGTTCAGCGCGATGAGTGACGATTGCAGCAAATCGTCGCCGGCGAGGTCGTAAGTGACGAGGTCGCGCAGGTGCAAACACTCGGGCGAGGCGTACTCGATGTGGCCCATATCGAGATAGAGCCGCCCACCGTTAAGAAGAAAACCTCCGTTGCCGGGTGGTTCTTCGTAGTCGCGGTAATGCAGATCGATCGTCCCGGCGCGCGCTTTGCGAAAGAGGTAATTTTTTACCCGCGCGGGCCAAGCTTCCGAGCTGCTGTGCGCTTCTTCCTCGCGCAGCAGGCAGCCGTATTCAGTCTCTATGCCGACAATCCGGTCCATTGAAGCCAGGTTAACGGGTTACTAAGCAGCGATTTGAAAGCCACTTAACCACTGAATCGGGCAAATCTCTAAGGCTATTTCGCGCTGCGGTTGAAAGCGCGGCGAAAAAGACGCAGAATCCGTGCGTGTTGAGAGAGTTGGGGGTGCGCAGCCCGTACGTAACGGTCGGAGGCATCGTCTATTTCGGACGCATGCTGGATAAAATCCGCGCGCACGCGAAAGGCGAGTTGCCGGTCGAATATCAGGCAAACCTCGGCCGCGGTTTCGACGCAAGCTGCGTGAAGTTTTTGCAGATCAATTACGAGCACCTCGTGGAGCGCGTGAAACAGGGCGGCACCGATGAGGAGATTTTGCAGTGGTGTTTCGCGATGGGTCGGACACCAACCGAAAACGACATCTTTGTCTGGAACGAATTCATGCGGAAACGCGGGTGGAACGATGAGCTATCGGACATTCTCAAGCGCCGGAAAAAGGAAGCCGACATGGCCGAGCGCTCTGAGATTCAGACCATGTTCAGTTTCATCGATGCTGACGAAGGTCGAGCCGTGATCGGCAATGACAAACTCGTGCCGACGCAGCACTAAACGGGTAAGGGTCAGCACGGTGCGCTGACCGCGGATATCGGGTGTGAGGTGGCGATGTTGTTAGTGTGATCATGCCGTCATTTACCAGCGCGCTCGGAGATCGCGATCCACCTATTCACCTCACCGGCGGTGTCGGCGCGACGATCGGATGCGGCGGTGGCGGCGGTTGCATCCGCCAATCGATGAATTTCCAGACGGCGATCACCACAAGGATGACGACCACGGTCGCGACCCAGGCGCGAATCGATTCGCTCGTCACTTGTCCCTGTCGCTACTCGGCAAGGGTGTCGATCCGCTCGGCGAGCGCAAAATCAAGGTCAGTGAGGCCGCCTTTGCTATGGGTCGAAAGCACCAGGCGCACCTTGTTGTAACGGATGTCGATATCCGGATGGTGTTCCTCCTCCTCGGCGACTTCAGCGACGGCGTTCACGAAATCGATCGCCTCGGCGAAATCATCGAACTCGAAGGTGCGTTCGATGTGCTTCTTCTCCAACTCCCATTCCGGGATCTTTTTCATCCGCTCCTTGAGATCGCCTGTCTTGATCAGGTCAGCCATAGCCTCGAACGACTAACACCCGAAAATAGTTTTGCAATGGCAAATCGAGGGTTCTTCTCCGCCGGTAGCAACAACGGCCGCAAGGTGGATCGGGCGCTCCGCGCGCGACGCTGTGAGTGCGCCTCTGGCGCCAGATTTTTACCATCGAGCAAGGGGCTGCTCGATCCACCTGTCTACTTCGAACACGGGTTGAAATTAAAGATCGAGAAGCCGGCGGAGGTTTTTTGGCGCATCAAACACCTCAACGGCGCAGCGCCGTGCTTGTTTTGAGTGCCGAGGCCAATCGGCGAGCACGCTTTTGGCGGCGGCGATTGCTTCGTCTGCGCTTGTCACAAAATGAAATCCGCTCTCGCGCGGGAGATATTTCGCCGCGCCGGTGTCCTCGGTGATCACCGGTCGGCCCGATGCGAGGAACGCTGCCGCCCGGTCGCTCAACCAACCGGTGCGCCAGGCCACGTCGACGCCTTTGATCGCGGTGAACTCCGCGAGCGCGCTCGCAACGTAGCGCCGATATTGGGATGGTGTGCGCACGACGCGATGCGGATCGACAACGCGCCAGCCGTGTTTTTGCAGGCGCCGTCGCTCCGGGTCGGCGGCGCTCATGTTCATTGCAAGCTCAAACCGCGCTTCGGTCACGCGCGACGGAAGATCGACATATTGTTCAAACGCGAACTTCTTCGATAGATCCGGGAACTCTCCATCAACCTCGACCGTGCCGCCCCAATACCATTGGCCAATCGTGGTGAACTTTGGAATCGCTGGTCGCGGCTGCTGCCGATACAGCTTCGTGTCCACCAGCGGATAAAATGTTTTCCACTGTAGCCGCGGCCCTGTGGGCCGCGTGCGCGCGTCGCGCAGCGACGCGGCTACAAGTGGTGTTTTTGGCAGCCGGCAATCGCGTCCGTGCACGTTGAGCCCGATGGTCCAAAACTCGTCATGATACGATTGGCCCATCTCCAGTTTGGTCATCCAGTAGAAGATCTCGCTCGGATCGAGATCGCAAAAAATGCGCCGTTCAAACTCGAGCAGCAGCGGCGGATGAATTGAGTAGCTGAGATTCAGCAGCACGTTCGGGCCCGCCAGCCGATCCAGCAGCTCGCGTTTCGAGATTCCGATGCAGCGAATTTGGTCGAGCTCGTGGCCATCATCCGCCGGGTGCTGGTAAAGCAGGCAATAGCGCCTGCCGAGTCCATGCGCGCGCAACTGTCGCTGGAAATTGTCGATCTTAGCGCGATCAGCGCGTGGGTTTTTCGTCGCCGGTAATAACTCCACCCAGACTGCATCGAGCTTTAATCTTCGCAGGCCCAGCATCCATTGCAGCGGGACGGAAAAATTGCCGCCGCCCTCGAGATACTTCGCCGCAAACCCGCAGCCGAGGAAGAAC
>DASTDG010000145.1:0-12862 GCA_035710475.1 Chthoniobacterales bacterium
TTCTCGGCCGCAGCATGATCGTTGGAAAACCGCTCGCGCTTCTGCTCATGCAAAAGGCCAAAGGCGCCGACGCAACGGTTACCGTCGTTCATTCGCGCAGTCGCAAACTCACCGAGATCACACGCTCGGCTGACATGCTGATCGCGGCGATCGGCCGCGCTAATTTCGTCAAAGCCGAGCACGTCCGCGATGGCGCCGTCGTCATCGATGTCGGCATCAATCGTGTCGAAGACGCCGCAACTGAGCGCGGTTATCGCCTCGTCGGCGATGTCGATTTTGAAAGTGTCGCGCCGAAAGCTGCGGCCATTACGCCCGTGCCGGGCGGCGTCGGGCCGATGACAATTGCGATGTTGATGTGCAACACCGTCAAGGCCGCGCGACAGCTACCGTAGCCACGCGCATGTGGCGCGCCTCGGGTCACACGGCTCATAGAGCCGTGGCTACAATCTTTCGCGCGAGCAGTCGCAGGAGAGCCGGTTGAATTCGCGCCGCGTGCACGAACGCCGATGCAATTCGCGGTGACAAGACCGCCGCGCGCGCAAGCCGGTTAATCCACAGTCGGCCGCGATACATCTTCGCGTGGGCGCGCGTGAATTCGCGCACAACCGATTGCCGATCTTGCCGACGCAGAAGACCAATGATCGCGTTCGCGGCCAGCTCGCCGGAGCGCAGCGCGTAATAAATCCCCTCGCCCGTGAATGGCTCGACCACGCGCGCCGCGTCGCCAATGAAAAACAGATTGTCGTAAGCAGGTTGAATCGGTGCGCGCGTCAGCGGCGTGATCGTGCGCCAGTTGTTTTCGCCAGCAAGGTCGAACGTTTTTTCTGCCCAAGCTTTTAACCGCCGGATCGAGTCTGGTCGGCCGACGAGGCAAATGTTCAACTCGTTTTCATTTACCGGCGCCTGGCCGGAATAACCTTCCGGCAAAAACTGCAAGACGACTCGATTGCCGAAGTCGGCCGGCAGCGGGATGTGAGCTTGCAAGGCGACACGCTCGCGCTGTGGCGGCGGCAGGAGATTACGCAATCGCGCCACGGTCGAGTTTCGTCCGTCGGCGGCGACGAGCGCGTGCGCGCGCACCGCGTCCTGCACGATATCAATCCTCCAATCACCCCAGCGCGTCTTTTCGATTGCGGTGACAATCGTTTGCTCGCGAATAGCGGCGCCGAGTTCGCGAGCCCGCGTCAGCAACAGCTCGTCGAACAAACTGCGCTTGACTGCGATCTCGCTTTCCTCGCCGCGGGGAAGATCGACATGCACTTTCGCGCCGCTGATGGCGATGAACTCGACGCAGTCGAGCCTGCCATGCGGAAGGGCGCGCACCGGCTCGAACAAATCGAGTCGCCGCAACACCGGCCAGCACGCCGGGTTCAGGCAATCGCCGCAGACTTTTTCGCGCGGAAATTTCTCTCTCTCAAGCACAATGGTGCGCAATCCGGCTGCCGCACAAAAGGCGGCGCAGCTCGACCCAGCCGGTCCGGCACCGACAATTGCAACGTCGACCACTTCCATCGGAGAGTTGGAATAATGGAGTAGTGCAGTAATACAAACTTTCCAACACTCCACGACTCCATTACTCCCGTGCCGGATACCGCTGGCGCGCGTTCTTATTTCAGACGAATCTCATCGGTATGAGCTGGTCGGTCCCGATTTTGCGCGTCGCCGGAATACAGCTCAGGATTCACATCACGTTTTTGCTGCTGATCGGCTGGCTGGCGATCGGCTATTACGCCGAAGGCGGGTCCGCAGCCGCAGCCGGCCGGGTTGCGTTCATTCTTCTGCTGTTTCTGTGCGTGGTGTTGCATGAGTTCGGCCATGCGCTCGCGGCAAAATCGTTCGGGATCAATACGCCCGACATTACGCTGTTGCCGATCGGCGGAGTGGCGCGGCTGGAGCGAATGCCGGAGGAGCCGAAGCAGGAATTGATCATCGCCCTTGCCGGACCGGCGGTGAACGTCGTGATCGCGCTTGGGTTAATGATTGCGATTGATTGGCATCGTGCCGCAGCAAGCTCAGTCGTCGAAGCGTCAGCGTTGCCGGCAAAGCTCTTGGCCATCAACGTCATGCTCTTGCTGTTCAATCTGCTGCCGGCATTCCCGATGGATGGAGGCCGGGTCTTGCGCGCGCTGCTCGCGACACGTTTAACCTACGCGCGCGCCACGCAAATCGCCGCCAGCATCGGCCAGGGTTGCGCCTTTGTGTTCGGATTCATCGGGCTGCTCTGGAATCCATTCCTGCTTTTCATTGCACTGTTCGTGTACATCGGCGCATCGCAGGAAGCCGCGCTCGCGCAAATGAAAGATGTGTCGCGTCGTTTTCCGGTCGCGAGTGCGATGGTACGCGAGTTTCGATCGTTGCCGATTACCGCGACCTTGCAGGAAGCAGTGGATGCGTTGCTCGCAACTTCGCAGCACGATTTCCCCGTCGTCGATGAAAAGGGCGGCGTCGCGGGCGTGCTGACGCGACACGATCTGATCAGCGCGTTGCGCAAGGATGATCCGGCGGTCCGAGTTGGTGACGTCATGCGGCGCGACATTCCCACCGTGACCACCGGCACGCGGTTCGAGGAAGCTTTTCGCATCATGCAGGAGTGCAACTGTCCAGCCCTGCCGGTGCTCGACAGCATGAAACGACTCGTCGGTTTGCTCACGCCGGAAAACGTGAGTGAATTGATGATGGTCCAATCGGCGCTGCCGCGGCGGCGAGCGGTTTAGCTTACCGCAATTTTAGATGGCAAGCGGGACGCTTGCCCTACAATTCTCGCAGCGCGATTGTCGATCTTCCTGGCATGGTCGTATCGAAAAAAGAGAAGCCGGATTTGCGCAAGAAGGTGCACGAAGTGCCGCATAAGCCCGGGGTGTATCTGATGCGCGACCGTTTCAATCGCGTGATTTACGTTGGCAAAGCGCGCGACCTGCGGAAACGCGTGAGCTCGTATTTTCTGCCATCGAAGCTCGCGGTCGCTGACATCAAGACGCGCGCGATGCTGGATGCGACGTGGGATTTTGAGACGCACGTCGTCCGCAGCGAAGCGGAGTCGATTTTGCTCGAAGGCAAGCTGATTAAGGAATACCGGCCGCGCTACAACGTTTCTTTTCGCGACGACAAAAAGTTTCTGCTCGTCAAGGTCGATTTGTCGGAGGAATGGCCGCGTTTCCGGCTTACGCGGTTCAAAAAAGATGACGGGGCGCGCTATTTCGGTCCCTACGCGCACGCGGGCGCGCTGCGACAAACATTGAATTTCATGCGCAAGAAATTCGGCGTCCTCACGTTCGGCCGGGGCGCGCCAAGCGAACGCGAATTGAAATCAGCCACGTATCAGGTCCCGACGCGGCTCAGCGAAACGACCGCGGAACAATATCGCGAGCGCGTTTTGCGAGCGGCCGAGTTTCTCGAGGGCCATTCGCGCGAGATGATCGCCACGCTCGAGGAGGAAATGCGCAAAGCGGCCGATCGAATGGATTTCGAAAAGGCGGCCGAGCTGCGCAACATGGCGGAAGACCTGCGCGCGACGACCCGCCCCATCCGGCGATTCACGCGCGGCAGTCTGCCCAGTGCAATTGATCCAATGGCGGACGTGCAGGCGCTTGCTGACGCGTTGCAGCTACCGCGTTTACCCCGCGTGATGGAATGCTTCGATATCTCCAACATCTCCACGACGCACGTGGTCGCCTCGATGGTCTGTTTCCGTGATGGCCTGCCGGACAAAAATTGCTACCGGCGTTATCGCGTTCGCACTGTCGTGGGCCAGGACGATTTTGCGAGCATGGCCGAGGTCGTTAGGCGGAGATACTCGCGGATCTTGCTCGCCGCGCGTCAGGCGAATATTGATGCCGCGAATTTCTCGCAGGAGAATCCAAATGATGCGCTTGCCCGGTTGCAATGTGGCGCAACTTTCGAAGCTGCGAACCAATCGAACGCGCAAGTTGGAAACTTGCGCCACATTCGTTTGCCTGACCTGATCATCGTTGATGGCGGCAAGGGACAGCTCTCCGCCGCGTGCCGCGAGCTGCAGAGGCTGGGACTACATGATTTACCGATCATCGGTTTGGCCAAGGAACATGAGGAAATTTATCGGCTGGGCCGGGCGTTGCCGTTACGCTTGCCGCCGAATTCGGGCGCGCTGCATTTGCTCCAGCGGATTCGCGATGAAGCGCACCGTTTCGCTAACGCCTATCACCAGCTCCTTTTGAAAAAGCGGGTCGAGGAAAGCATTCTCGATGATTGTCCAGGTGTGAGCCAGAATCGAAAAAATCTCCTTCTGCGAAAATTCGGATCGGTGAATCGACTGCGTAGGGCGACCGTGGAGGAGATTGCGGCGACAGAAGGGATCGGTCGCAAACTCGCGGAGGAAGTGCACCGGTTCTTGCGGCAACACTAGTAATCCGCACATTCGGCAGATGGTTCGGGGCGTCATCGGAATTTGCTGGTTGTCGATCTTAGCAATGCCATGCGCGCTGTTTGCGCAGACCGCGTCCCCGAGCGCGAGCGCTTCGCCGGAAGAAGAAACAATAATCCCGACGTTCGAAACGCAGAAGCTTGCGCGCACGTACATTCTCGACGTGCCGGCGCCGCGCGGCCAGATCACTGACCGCTACGGCACTCCGCTCGCGCAGAACAAGCTCAGTTACAACCTCGCCATTAATTTTCCGACGCCACTCGATTTTTCTGACGCGCAGGCGGTCGCGTATGCCCGGGAAAAGATCGACAAAGCGCAAAAGTTAATCGGGCGGACGAATAAAATTTCGGATGACGCGATCCTGCGGCATTACCGGAATCGCGGGATCATGCCGTTCGAGATCGCGCAAAATCTTTCACCTTCCGAATCCAAAGGAGCAAAAGATGATTTGCCGTCCGGGATGGTTTTGCGGCCCGTTTATGTGCGCGTTTATCCGAATGGCAAGTTAGCCGGGCAAATCGTCGGCTACACCGGCCGGACGGGTCGCAACCCGGATGGCATCGTTGACAATCACGAGACGCTTTGGCCGGAGACAGAAGGCCGTGAAGGACTTGAGCAGACGTTCAATGAAATGCTCAGCGGCAAACATGGCGAGTTTAAACTCACCTTCGACAAAGATGGGCGGAAGACGTCGGAAAAACTGGTGACATCTCCGATACCGGGGGACACGGTCGTTACGACGCTGGATCTTCGCCTGCAGGAGCTGGCTGAGAAAACACTCGAGGCGAAGGCGAAACGCGGCGCGATCGTGATTGTCGATCCAAACTCGGGCGACGTTCTCGCTCTGGCCTCCTGGCCGACGTACGATCCAAATACGTTCGTCCCCTCGATTTCGCCGGAAAAATTCAAGGCACTACAGGATGATCCAAACATCCCACTGTTGCCGCGCGCATTTCGCTCGGCGTACCCACCGGGCTCGACATTCAAAGTGGCGGTTGGGATCGCCGCGCTGGAAACGGGCGCGGTCCAGCCGGACGACAGATATCAATGCGTGCCGGTATTGCAGATCGGGAACGTCACCTTCCACAATTGGAAAAAGGGGGACCGCGGCGCGCTCGATTTCGTACAGGCGCTGACGGAATCGTGCGACACCTGGTTTTACCAGGTCGGGATCAAGACCGGCGCGGAGCCGATCGTTGACTGGGCGCGCAAACTCGGCTTCGGCGCAAAATGCGGCATCCCGTTGCGCGGCGAAACCGAAGGCCGCGTAGCGGACGATGATTACATGAAAGCGACGCACGGGCGCAAATTCCTGAACGGCGACATCGCGAACCTATCGATCGGCCAGGGCGACACCCTCGTGACCCCATTGCAAATGGCGCAGGCCATGGCGTTGATCGCAAACGGCGGCACGCTTTATCAGACGCGCCTCGTGCAGCAGGTCCAGACCATCGACAATCAGATTGTCACCGCCTATCAAGTGCGAGCAAAACGGGAACTCGAAATTTCGCAGACCACACTCGACGAATTGCGCACCGCCATGGTCGCCGCAGTCAACGGCGCAAACGGCACCGCGCATGCCGCCAGCCTGGATAATGTCGATGTGGCAGGCAAAACCGGCACGGCGCAGTGGGGGCCCAAGAACAAGGAACGCACGGCTGCGTGGTTCGCCGGTTTTTTACCAGCTGAGCAACCGCAATACGCGTTCGCCGCAGTTTACGAGGGCGAGGTCGGCAGCAAAATCCACGGCGGCACCACAGCCGCGCCGATGATCGCACAGGTGTTCAAGGAGATGTACAAGGGCCAACGCCTCGTGGGCAATCGAGCGCGCGAGCCCGAGCCGCAGGTTCGCCGCGCGCTGCCGGTCGAAGAAGACGACTCCGATTAGATACGCACCAAGGCCGAAGATTGTTGACGCGACGCGCGCACGCTCAATACTCGCCTTCCGGCAATGTCGCTCCGCAAAGCTCTGATTGTCATCGCGCTCGGCTGGCTGGCGCTCATTACGTTGCTTCACGCAGCCATTAATCTTCACTTTTTCGGCTCGAGACGTGTGAGCGCGACTGAGGACAAAAAATTCCGCATCGGTTTTCTCCCGGTCACCTGTCATCTCACCTGTCCGGTCACGGATTTCATCAACAGACAGATGACCGGCGACAGCATTTTCGAGCCGGTGCGGTTCAACGGCTGGCCGGAACTTAAGGAAGCGTATCTCTCCGGTTACACCCCGGCGACGTTCATTCTCGCGCCGATGGCGATGGCGTTGCGCGAGCAGGGCGTACCGATCAAAATCGTTTATTTGGGCCATCGCGACGGTTCGGCCGTGATGGTGCACAAAGATTCGCAGATTTACCGGATGCAGGATTTGCGCGGCAAAAAAATCGCGGTGCCGAATCGATTCTCGAACCAGCGGTTGCTAATTTTCCGGGCGCTAAAAAACGCCGGGATGTCGCCGCAAGATGTCGACCTTGTCGAGATGCCGCCGCCCGACATGCCGGCCGCGCTCTACGCAAAAGCGGTCGATGCAATTTCGAGCGGCGAGCCCTTCATGGCCCAGAGCGAGCTGGACGGTTATGGCCGCGTCCTTTGGCTGACCAAGGATGTATGGCCAAACTTCATCTCGTGCGTGCTGGCCGTGCATGAAGACATGATCCGCAACAGGCGCGAGACGGTGCAGCAACTCGTCAACGGCATCGCCAGGAGCGGAAAATGGATTGACCGAAGCATGGAGCACCGCATGGAGACGGCGCAATTCGTCAGCCGGTTTTATTACAACCAAGACCCGCGGTTACTTTCCTTCGTCTTGAGCAAACCACCCGATCGCGTGAAGTATACGAACCTCGCCTTGCGCAGACCGGATTTCGAGGAGATCGAGCAGCTCGGTCGTGCCGCCGGCATTCTCAACGGCACCGCGCATTTCGAGGATTACACCGACGCGTCATTTGTGTCGGACGAAAGTGCCATCCAGCCCTACGCGTGGGAGCCGAACCAACATGAATCACGCCGCCGCTGAGGTCGCGCTTGATAGAGGATCGACATCTAGCGCCAGGCCGAGGCGCAGCTTCGGAGCCGCGGATTCGCCGCTTTGGCGAATCGTTAGGCCGGTCGGGATGGCAGCGCTGTTCCTCACCGGATGGGGCTTGGCCGTGCGCTGGTCCCACAGCGATTTGTTTCCGACGCCGGGTAACGTCGCGCGCGGCATCGTCGACCTGATGCAAAAAGGATTGCTCTTCAAGTACATCGTCGCGTCGCTATTTCGCGTTTCCTGGGGATTTACGCTCGCCGTCATCATTGGCGTGCCGCTTGGGCTATTGCTCGGCTGGTACGCGCGCGCGTTTCAGGCTTTCAATCCGCTCATCCAAGTTTTCCGACCGATCTCGCCCATCGCATGGATCCCCGTAGCGATCTTATGGTTCGGCGTAAGCGATGCCGCACCGATTTTTCTCATTTTTCTCGCCAGTGTGTTCCCCATCACCGTCGCGACTGTCGCCGCCGTGCAGAACATGCAACTCGTTTACTTGCGCGCGGCGCAAAACTTCGGCCTCAGCACGGGCGAACTTTTCCGGCAGGTGATCTTCCGCGCCTGTTTACCGCAGATCATCACCGGCATTCGCATCGCGCTCGGCGTCGCCTGGCTCGTCGTTGTCGCGGCGGAAATGATCGCCGTGAACAGCGGCCTTGGTTATCTTATTATCGACGCGCGTAACGCTGGTAAACGCTACGATCTTGTCGTCGCCGGAATGGTCATGATTGGTGTGATTGGACTCATCCTCGACGTACTCGTTAGGCAGCTGGAGAAGTTCGACGAGGTTCGCTGGGGATACGCCGGCCGCAGAAAATGAGAGACTCGGCTGTCGCGGCTTATAATCTGTCGATGCGTTTTCCCGGTAAACGCCGAGGCGAAGAGATCGAGGTCTTGGAAAACGTGAGCATCGATGTCGCGAAAGGCGAATTCGTCTGCATTGTCGGTCCGAGCGGCTGCGGCAAATCAACGCTGCTCAACATTGTTGCCGGTTTTCTCGAGCCAACTTCCGGCTCTGTCATTGTCGAGGGCGAGCCCGTACACGGTCCAGACCCGCGGCGCATATTCGTTTTTCAAGAGAACGGCGTGTTTCCGTGGTTAAACGTGCGTGAGAACGTCGGCTTCGGTTTGCGCAAACAAAAACAAACCGAGCGCGATGCGACAATCGCGCGCTACATCGACATGGTGGGGCTCGGCGGATTCGAAAATGCTTACCCGCACGAGCTGTCCGGGGGCATGCGGCAGCGCGTCGAGATCGCGCGTGCGCTCGCCGCCAGGCCCGACATTATTTACATGGATGAACCGTTCGGTGCGCTTGATTTCCTCACCCGGCTCAAAATGCGCGCCGACCTCATCCGGATCTGGCAGAGCGAAAAGAAAACCATTCTCTTCGTCACGCACGACATCGAAGAAGCCGTGCAGCTATCCGACCGCGTGTTCGTCATGACGCCCCGCCCCGCGACAATTCAAGAGATAGTCGAGGTCGATCTGCCGCGGCCACGCCATCTCGATTCGCCCGATTACCTGGCGAAACGCGATCGAATCTTCAGCGTGATGGGCATGAGCCTTCGCGTCGGCGAAACGGCTGCCTAACAAATCTTCTACAGCGCATGAGTCTCGCGCCGCGAAGGCTAGGGCGTGGTGCTATAAGCCGTCAATGTAGCAGATGTGGTTGCGACGAAGAGATGAGTGTCTGCGAAGACAGGTTGCGCGAAAATCGGGGCGTTTTGCTGGATCGCGTTAAGCACTGATCCATCAGAGGCGTTCAGGAGATAAACCTGGTTCAGCGAGGGGTTTTCCGTATTGTAAGTCGCGGCCGCAATCACCCCGCCAGCACTCATGCTCGGACTGCCCATGATGGGGCCGCCCGAAACTGGTGTTTCCCAGATTACGTTTCCCGTCGCACGATCCAGCCGCCGCATCGAGCCCGCAGTCGTCACACCTGCGATCGTCGTTTCGTTGCTGCCCACAAATAGCCGTTTGCCTTGCAAGTCCCAAATTGCGGCAGCCAGTAATAAGCCTGTCGTCTTAAGCGCACCTGGGTCGCCCGGCACTCCAAGTTCGCGGCCCCACACCGGACCCGAGGCGAGGTCGAACGCTTTGAACGCGTAGTATTTTCCGTTCTTACTCGCGGCGCCAACCATTTTCGTCAGCGTTCCATTCACATTCGCGTGGAACAACGTCGGCGATGAACCCCAATCCAAATCTGTTCCAGTGGTATCGGGCACAACCCAGCTATCTTCTCGCGTGAATGTAGCGGCATCGAGCCGCACGATCGCGAAGGAATCGCCACTGTCTCCATTGCCAAGAACTGCCCACACCTTCTTCCCATCCGATGCCGGCGTCGTCCAGACGCTTGCGCCCAGCGAGCCCTTTGGAACCGACCAGTAGGTGTGCAGCAGTGCGCCAGTTGCCTGATCAAAGTCCTTGATTCCGCCCCGGATCAGCGGGTCGTCACAATCCGACGAGATCCCCATGTAAACATGACCGTTGATCACAGTGGGCGATGCCCAATTGTAGCCCGTGTTCTCCGTCGTGCCGGTATTGACCACGAAAGAGCGCCACACCTTTACGCCGTCGCTGGCGCGCAAGGCATAAAGATATCCATTGCCGCCGGCAACATAAACCGTGCGTTCGCCGCCGCGGCTTGCATCGCGACCGACCGTAGCAGTGGACGAAATACCTCGGCCGGGACAGGTCTTGTGCGGCGAGTAGCCCAACGAGCGATGCCACAATTCCAGACCTGAGCTTTCGTCGAGCGCATAGAAGATCCCGGTGTTCGCCCCGATGTAGACGACCCCGTTCGAAACAACGGGGCTCGCAACAAATGCCTCTCCCGGCTGATCTGGTTCGGTGGGCGGCGCCGCGGTAAACGTCCAATTCGCCACGACCGATCCGCTCGCGGTTGGCGTGAACGTCGTCGCGCCGTCGTTAAAAGAAGAATGCCGCGAAGCGTGGAGGTAACAAGGCCAATCGTCCGAAGCAGCCAGGGGTACCCTCGCAGAGAGGCTGATGAACGCGACAGTAGTGATGACTACTGCGGTTCTGCGGGCCCGATCTGGCCTAAGCAATCGCTGCATGTTAACAGCGACCGTTATTAACAGTTATTCACACCGCGCGCAAGAGTTATTTCCGGCCGCCGCTTATTTACTTCCTAAACGGCAATTCCGTGTAATCTCTGCGCGGGTAAATTGTACTTCGGCGCTCAATGCGAGAGAGCCGGCAGTCGGATTCGAACCGACGACCTGCTGATTACAAATCAGCTGCTCTACCAGCTGAGCTATGCCGGCGAAAATGCGCGCGCACAGTAGCGCACAGTTGTCGATCTAACAAGCGCCCGTGGCATGGGCTTCCAGCCCATGTTTTATCGGCAAGATGCCGATGCTACGTTACGAGCGGGAGCGCGTCGTAACAGTGAGGGGCTTGGCTGTTTCGAGATTCTTGATGACCGTGCTGAGATAGACAGATTGTGGATAAAACGCTTTGTATTTCGTGATCTCGGCCCGGTTTAGAACTTTGAAACCGTAGCGCTCGAACATCTTTTCGCCCCGCCGACTCTCGAACGTGACGATCTGGCCGTAAACGCGTTTGTCGCCGCGACGATACAAATAAGTCAGGTATGCGCTCATTAACGCGCGCGTGGTCGACACGCCTCGCGCATCCGGCAGCAAGTTGACATGGAAATGCGGGACGCGGCGCGGCGCGGCGGGAACCTCACGCCAGCCATACATCAACAGCCAGCGAATGAAACGGCGTGAGCGCGAATGGTAGCGTGGGTAGCGCAGTAGCGCGCGAAAGAACAAAATAATATTCTGCGAGAAGGAGTAGAGTTGATTCTGTAGCGGGCGCCGCGAGCCAAGAAGATAGCCGCGGAGTTCGCTATTCACTTCTAAAACGAAACAGGACTCCGGTTCGTGATCGGTGTAATACGTAGTCAGGAAATCGGCAAACAATTGTCGATCTTCGTAAACCGGATCGATTGGCACACCGAGAAAACCGGTTTCGCAGCACAACTTGCGAACGGCCTCGCGGTCGGATGCACGATAGCTGCGGATGATGAACGGCTGCCCGTTCTCTTGCGGCATCATGGACGGCGCTATTCTGCGCAGACCTCGCGGTAAATGCAAAACAGTTGTGCAAACACTTGCCGCCAGGTGTGCCGCTCATTGGCGAGCCGCGCCGCGGCGCGCCCCAAGATCGGCAAATCGCGCGCGCTCATCGTTTCGATTGCATCGGCCAGCGCTTCCGGAGTGTTCTCACCCGCCCATGAATTCTGGTCGTGTAAAATCACCGCATCCATCCGGCTGCCCCGGATTCCCACAACCGGTGTCCCGCACGCCTGACTTTCCAATGCGACCAGGCCAAAAGTTTCTTGCACACCAGGATGCACGAGCAGGTCGGCGGCGCGATAATACTGCGCAAGCTCGCTCGATTCCGCGCAGTACTGGATCCACGTGATCTCGCCACCCGTCCGTTTTTGCGCCTCGGTCAATCGCGCCCGCGCGGATCCATCGCCGATCACGATCAAATGGAAATCGCCCGGGCTCCGGCGATGCAGCAGCTCGAATGTGTCGAACAGGAGTGCGGCGTTTTTTTCCTTGGACAGGCGGCCGACGTAGAGCAACAGCTTCTGATCGGTCGCAACGCCTAACGACGCGCGCGCCACCGCGCGGCCCTCAGTTCGGCGACAAAATATATCCGTATCCACTCCAAGCTGGACGACGCGCACGTTTTTAACCCCCCATTCGCGCAGTACGTTCGCCAGCCCTTCGGACGCGACGATTGTGACGACGAATTGGTTGTAAAGATCGCGGACGTAGCGCTTCGAAAAACTCAGGGCGGCACGAGAGATGCGCTCGCCGAAACGTTTCGTCGCGGCGCGAACATATGCTTCCGGAAAGTGCGAGTGATAAAAGCCAATCACCGGAATTCCGAGAACGCGTCCGGCCCGAATCGCTTTCCACGCAACCTGATATGGATCGCTCGATTCGATAACATCCGGCCGTTCCCGAGCGATAATCTCGTCGATGGCACGCAAGTTCAGGAGTGCCCGGTAGTGTGACCGGCGCGAAATAAGCGGCGAGTGTAGCGAGTAAATGCGCGTTCTCCCGACCGACCGCACATTTGTTTGCGCTCCCGGCACGATCAGCACGAGCTCGTGTTCCGCCGCATATCTATCGATGTAAGCCGCCTTTTCGTGCACGTACCGCTTCACCCCGCCACTCAGTGGGGAGTAAAACTGCGTCACGTCACAGATCTTCACGAGATTTGCGATTTGCAATTTGCGATCTCGTCCTGCCAGCAGTTTTCTTTGATGACGCTGTGATCGCGACTAATTCACCAGCTTCGTTTAAAAGCGACTGAACCTGCTTCTCCTGCAGTAAGCCTCCCTCGACGATCAACTCGAGCCAGAACGCGCTTTCATCGGCTTCTTCCTCGAC
>DASTDG010000146.1:0-2689 GCA_035710475.1 Chthoniobacterales bacterium
GTTCGGCCCAAAGAGCGGCAGATCGTCGCCGATCTCGTCGGGCGTGGTTTGGAGCATCAGGTTTTTCACCAGGGTTTCCTTGATGCGGGCGCGCAGATCGGGTTCTGACATAAGAGAAGTGCCGATTGTGCCGTAAAGCTCCGCGATGGTCAAACTGCGCGCTGGCCGGAAATCGAGAATCACTGGAGAGGCGTGCGTCTTCACGCGCGCCGTTTACGTGCGCTGTAAATGCGCGTGCCGAGAGCTGGCGCTACACTTGGTCGACTTTGTCGCCGGGCGTAATCGTTTGGTTTGGATCGGGGCGCGCTGGGGTGCCGGCTGCAGTTTCCGTGCGCGGCACCGTTGCGTCAGCTGGTTTGACCTCTGGCTTCGCTGCCTCGGTATCAGATTTGCCGGCCTTGTGCAATTCGTCACTGAACTCGTCTTTCGCCTTCTGGAATTCCTTCACTGCCTGACCCATTCCACGCGCGAGCTCCGGCAATTTCTTCGCGCCAAAGAGCACCAGAATGATCAGCAGAATAATGATCAGGTCCGGCCCAGCTAGATTCATGAATGTGGCGAGGAGAATCATTTTAGCTAATGATCAGACCCTTTGGTGAAGTTGCAAGGTAATTCGCCAGATAGCTAGCCAAGCCGTTTCTTTGCAGCATGCAACCTGCTGAGCAGTTGACACATCCACCTTGATGTGGAAAACAACTCACCCGCGCGATATGCGTCCGATCTGGAAAGGCAGCATCAGCTTCGGCCTGGTTTACATTCCGGTCGCGGTTTATCCGGCGACCCGGGAAGAAAAGCTTAGCTTCCGGCAATTGCGCTCAACCGATCTGAGCCCGATCCGATACAAGAAGGTGGCGGAGGCGGACGCAAAAGAAGTCGCAGCCGACCAGATCGTCAAAGGCTTCGAATACGAGCGCGGCCGTTATGTGGTGTTGAAGGACGAGGACTTCGAAAAGGTGAGGATTGAATCGACGCACTCGATCGACATCACCGATTTTGTCCAACTCGATCAAGTCGACCCGAAGTTCTTTTACAAGCCGTATTTTTTGGAAGCTCAGAAGGGCGGCGAAAAAGCATATGCGCTTTTGCACAAGGCGCTCAGTGGCACCGGCAAAATCGGCGTGGCCAAAGTAGTGATCGCGAATCGGGAATACCTCGCGGCTGTAAAGCCGGACGGATTGTTTCTGATTCTTGAGTTGATGCATTTCGCGACGGAAGTGCTAACGCCTGACGAATTGAAGAGGCCGGCGACCGAGTTGAGCGAAAAGGAACTGAAGATGGCTCAGGCATTGATCGACAGCATGTCGTCGGATTGGCAGCCGGAAAAATATCGCGACCAATATCGCGACGCAGTGATGGAAATAATCGAGCAGAAGGCGAAGAACAAAGAACTGCCGCCGCCTGTTCCAGCCGCGCCGCGGACGACCAACGTGGTCGATCTTGTAAAAGTCCTTCAGGACAGTTTGAACCGGACGCAATCACTCCGGCAAAGACGCACCGGTGTGCGATCGAGCGCTCGCTCGACCACCGCGCTCGTGAAGCAGAAGCGCCGGACGGCCGCATAGCGGGACTCCGCCGCACGACCGTTTACACGTCGTAGTACATCGAGAACTCGTACGGGTGGGGGCGCAGGCGCAATGCGTCGTATTCTTTTTGTTTCATGTCGATCCAATTCGCGATGAAGTCGGCATTGAAGACGTCGCCTTTGAGCAAAAACGTGTGATCGGCTTCGAGCGCGTCGATCGCCCCGCGCAATGAATCTGGTACGCTAGCAATTTCGGCGAGCTCTTCGGGCGGGAGTTCGTACAAATTCTTGTCGAGCGGATCGCCGGGGTCCATTCGATTTTGAATTCCATCCAGGCCGGCGAGCAACATCGCACTGAAAGCGAGGTACGGATTCGCTGCAGCGTCGGGCGTGCGAAATTCAATTCGCTTCGTTTTCGGTTCGGCCGAATAGGTCGGGATGCGAATTGCGGCCGAGCGATTGCGCGCGGAGTAGGCGAGATTGACTGGCGCTTCGAATCCAGGGACGAGCCGTTTGTAGCTATTCGTGGTCGGGTTTGTCAGGCAGGTGAGCGCCGGCGCGTGACGCAAAATTCCACCGATGAAAAAGAGCGCGGTATCGCTCAAGCCGGCGTACCCGTTGCCGGCGAAGAGCGGCTTTTCGTCTTTCCACAGCGACATGTGCGTGTGCATACCCGAGCCGTTGTCGGCGTAGAGCGGCTTCGGCATAAAGGTGACGGTTTTGTTGTGCTTCTTGGCGACGTTGCGCAGGATGTACTTGTAGTATTGGAGGTTGTCGCCCATCCGCTTCAACGGCGCGAAACGGATATCGATCTCGGCCTGACCCGCGGTGGCGACTTCATGATGCTGGCGTTCGATCGGAATCCCAGCACGCTCCAGCTCCAGGCACATTTCGTTGCGGATGTCCTGCAACGAATCCATGGGGGCGACCGGAAAATAGCCTTCCTTGGGCCGTATTTTGTAACCGAGGTTTGGGAATTCCTCGCGCGCGCTGTTCCAGTGGCCCTCCATGCTGTCGACGCGGTGAAACGACGCGTTGCCGCTGTAGCTGAACCGCACATCATCGAAGATGAAGAACTCCGCTTCGGGCCCGAAGTAGGCGGTGTCGGCGATGCCGGTGCTTTGCAGGTAAGCTTCGGCTTTTTCCGCAACGCCGCGCGGGTCGCGA
>DASTDG010000147.1:0-25141 GCA_035710475.1 Chthoniobacterales bacterium
GCCTTCGCTTATCGCAACCTGAAAAACTTTCCCGCGGCGATCGCCGACTATACAAATGTTCTGAATCAAAACCCGAACGACGAGCAAACGCTGGCGAAACGCGGCTACACTTATTCGCTCATGCAGGATTATGAGAAGGCGATCGCTGATTACCAGCAGGCGCTGAAGCTCAAACCTGAGGACAACGACACGTTCTCACGGTTGCAGTACGCGCAAAGCATGCTGGCTGCGCGCAATGCCCCGCCGCCCACCCCCACACCGTCGCCAGTGGTGAAGCCCAGTGTTTTTACGCCGCTGAACATCGGCATCGCGTTAGCGGTTTTGATTGTGATCGCGATCATTTGGCGGCTCGTGACGAGGGGCAGGGAGGAGCCGACTAGCCACCGGATTCGGTAGCTTTTTGACTCCAGAAATTTCTTTGACACCCCCGGTCGCGCTGCTAGCGTTTCGGACGCTTTTTGCGAGAACGAGGCAGTCCCATGGTCGTTCAAATTGCGGTTTGACGCGGCTTTGGGATTTTTAGTTCTACCCGCGGGGAGCAGACCGGCCCATGTAGCTCAGTTGGCAGAGCACGTCCTTGGTAAGGACGAGGTCACCGGTTCAATCCCGGTCATGGGCTCCACGACGGAGTTGCAGCCGGAGTGACAGTTAAAACGATAGACGCAGTTTAGTTAACAACGACAGGAGAACAAAATGGCTAAGGAAGCATTTAAACGCGACAAGCCGCACGTAAACGTCGGCACGATTGGTCACGTGGACCATGGCAAGACGACGCTCACGGCCGCGATCACCAGTGTGCTATCGAAGAAGGGTATGGCTGAAATACGCGCCTACGATTCGATCGACAATGCACCGGAAGAAAAGGAGCGCGGCATCACGATCAACACCGCGCACGTGGAATATCAAAGCGACAAACGCCATTACGCGCACGTCGATTGCCCCGGGCACGCCGATTACGTGAAGAACATGATCACTGGCGCGGCGCAAATGGACGGCGCCATTCTGGTGGTCTCGGCCGCGGACGGCCCGATGCCGCAGACGCGCGAGCACATCCTGCTCGCCCGCCAGGTTGGCGTCCCGTCGATTGTCGTGTTCCTGAACAAGGTTGACATGGTCGATGACCCCGAACTGCTCGACCTTGTTGAAATGGAAGTGCGCGATCTGCTCACGCAATACGAATTTCCGGGGGACAAAATTCCGATCGTCAAAGGCAGCGCGCTCAAAGCGCTCAATGGCGACGCTGAGGCGGAGAAGCAGGTGCTCGCGCTTGTCGAGGCGATTGATGATTACATCCCCGTTCCGGAGAGGCCGATCGATCAACCGTTCCTCATGCCGATCGAAGACGTGTTCAACATCGAAGGCCGCGGCACCGTCGCGACCGGTCGAGTCGAGCGCGGTGTGCTCAAGAAAATGGAGGAAGTCGAGCTCGTCGGCATTCGCCCGACGACCAAAACAGTTGCGACCGATATCGAAATGTTCCGCAAGTTGCTCGATGAGGCGCGCGCTGGTGATAATGTCGGCGTGTTGCTGCGCGGCATCAAAAAGGAAGATGTGGAGCGCGGCCAGGTCATCGCCAAGCCCGGCTCAATCACGCCGCACAAGAAGTTCAAGGCGGAAGTCTACGTGCTGAGCAAAGAGGAAGGCGGCCGGCACACGCCGTTCTTCACCAACTATCGGCCGCAGTTTTACTTCCGTACAACCGACGTGACCGGCACGGTCAAGCTGCCCGAGGGGGTAGAAATGGTCATGCCCGGCGACAACATCAATATCGAGGTGGAGCTGATCACGCCCATCGCAATGGAGAAGACCATCCGGTTCGCCATTCGCGAAGGCGGCAAAACCGTCGGTGCCGGTCGCGTAACCGATATTCTGGATTAAATTTAACCGGACGCATACGCCAGTAGCTCAATTGGTAGAGTAGCGGTCTCCAAAACCGTCGGTTGGGGGTTCGAGTCCCTCCTGGCGTGCGATAAAAGGCTGCAAACGCCGAACGCCAAAGGCTGAATTTCGAATCCAGAGGGAGCCAAATGAGCGTCGGGCGTTGGATGTTTTCTTAAAGACTTAGATGATCACAAGGACAAAAAACTTCTTCAACGAAGTGAAAGTTGAGCTGCAAAAAGCTTCCTGGCCGTGGGATCCGAAGGAAAAAGGCTTCCGCAAATACAAGGAGCTGTTCGATTCGACCGGCGTCGTCTTGATCTCGATGTTGTTGCTTGGCGGCTTTGTCGCGTTTTTCGATTTCGTGCTCGTGAACTTCGTCCACTTCTTCACCCGGCTGCACTGATTTATGGCGCAAACACTCGCAGGCAAAGATCAATGGTACGTCGTGCACGTGCTTTCCGGCCAGGAGAATAAGGTCAAGGAAAACATCGAGAAGCGCATCAAGACTGAAGAGATGGGCGATCTCATCTATGAGGTGCTCGTCCCGACGGAGCGCGTGTCGGAGATCAAGAAGGGCAAGAAAAGCGAGACCACGCGCAAATTTTTTCCCGGTTATCTGATCGTCAACATGCATCTGCTCGATGAGAACAACGAGCTCGTCGGACGCACGTGGTATTTCATCCGCGACACACCCGGTGTGATCGGTTTTGCCGGCACAAAGGACAAACCAATCCCGATGCGCCACTCGGAGGTCGAAAGCATGCTCGCGCAGATGAAAGAGCGCGAAGAAAAAGTAAAACCAAAAGTCAGCTTTGAAGTCGGCGAGAGCGTAAAGGTCGCCGACGGCCCGTTCCAAAACCAGACCGGCATTGTCGAAGAAATCGATCCCGAGCGCGGCAAACTCCGTGTCTCCGTCACTATCTTCGGTCGCGCCACGCCGGTTGAACTCGAGTACTGGCAGGTCGAGCGCGGATAGAGTTTTCTGACAGAATTAACAAAATGTTCAGAATGATTTCAGAAATTTTGCAGACAACTTATTTTGTAGATTCTGTTCATTCTGTCTAAATCCAATGGCCAAAGAAGTAGTCGCTCACATCAAGTTGCAGATCCCTGCCGGGCAGGCGAATCCGGCGCCGCCCGTCGGCACCGCGCTCGGCCCACGCGGCGTCAACATCATGGCCTTTTGCAAGGAATTTAACGCCGCTACGCAGAAACAAGCCGGCGACATTCTTCCGGTCGTGATCACTGTGTTCAAAGACAAGTCGTTCACGTTCATCACCAAAAGCCCGCCCGCTGCCGTCCTCTTGAAGAAAGCCGCAAACATTGCCGCCGGCTCTAAAGAGCCGAACAAAACCAAGGTCGGCAAAGTGACGCGCAAACAAGTCATGGATATCGTCAACACCAAGCGCAAAGACCTGAACGCGCGCAACGACCAAGCTGCTTTCAACATCATCGCCGGCACGGCCCGCCAAATGGGCCTCGAAATCGTCGATTAGTCGCGCGGCTACTGGTGGACCGCACACCGCACTGCGTTCAGTGGCGTTTTACTTGCGGAAATCAAGCGCGCCTTTTTTGAGGGCGTAGACGTAACCGACCATGAGGATGGAGATGAAGCTGAGCATGCTCCAGAAGATGACCGCGCTGTGGGCAATCATGTCTTTGTAGACGACCGCCCACGGATACATGAAGACGATCTCGACATCGAAAAGGATGAAGAGCATCGCGATGAGGTAGAATTTCACACTGAAGCGCGGCTGGCCCTCGCCCCCGGGTACCATGCCGCATTCATACGGTGTGTCTTTGGCCGGGGTGCGCCTGCCGGTCTTGCCGATAAGCGCGCTGACGACTAAAGCAGAAGCGGCAAAAACGATCGCGACGATTATCTGTAGGAGAATCGGCAGATATTCGCGGAGCATCGCGGTTCGTCCGCTGTCGATCTAGCGGAGGAATTAGCGCGTGGCGGCGGGCATGTGGCCGTTGGGCGGCGCGATGGCGCTGGCCAGTGCGGACGGTAGGCCCTTGTATTTCTTGCCATTCTTTTTCACTGCACCGCGCGCCACCAGATTCTGCAATTTTTCGTAGGCGCGCAGCCGGAGCATTTCTTCGCCGCCGCTGGCTGCATTTCGGGCACGAAGATTTTCGTGCACGATGTCAAAGAGCTCTTTGAATTCGTAGGAGGCACGCCGAGAGAGCACGGCCACTAGTTCCTCCGTTACCAGATCAGGGATGCGGCGGGAAAATGCGTTTTTCTTCAGGATAGCCATAGGGCGCGAAACATAACACAAAACTGCTCGGCTGACAGCAGAATTTTCGCTACTGGCCGGCACTCTGCGAGCGTGCCGAAATGGCGCACCTCAAACAGGGATAACCAGCTGCTAATCAGCGTGATGTCCGGCGAAGCCCCGGTAGACGACAGCCAAACCAATCACTAAAACGGCTTCGTTCGCTGTGACCGGTCCAATCGATTCGGCGATGTAGCCATCGCGTTCGTAGCGTTGCGACGACACGATGGGGCTGAGGTGTTTTGTGATTACGTGCTGCGGCGGCAATTTCGCAAGATCAACGTCATTCGCGATCGCCGGCAGAAATGCCGCGCCCAACATGAGCAGCGGCCGAACTGCCGCGTCCAGCCGCGAATACAAGAGCGCCACATCAACGTAGGCGAACGATTCCGTTGGCTCCGGCAGGATGCGCGCTGCTGTTTTGTATGTCGGCGAATTCGACAGCGGCGCGTTCGACTTTTGGCTGCGTTCTATCGCCGCTGTAACTGCGGACGGATCGAGGCCGGCGACAAAGAGCCGGTCGGACAAACCAAGGGTGGGGCTGATCGCGAAAACGGCGCGCGAAGCTTCGATCGTAAAATAGGTTACGCCCTCCTTTTCCGTTTTGATCCAGGCGGCATCCTCATCGAGTGCCGCTGTCATGGCTGCCACGATCTTTTGCGCGCGCGGGGAATCTCTGACTGGGAGAGTTGCAATGAACGATGGCCAGCGCGCGTTTGGCGGCCAATCGGCGAGAGCACTCAACTCCAAATCGAACGCAGCTTTCCAATCGTTCGCTGTGATGCCGCTTTTTTGCGTTACGCCAATAAACTTCTGCAGCCAGCCGCCGAGCGGAGCGATGGCTGCAGCTTGGTTCGTGGCGCCGAGATTCTGTGGATTCAGAAGCGTCGCCAGGTAGAAGAACGTGTCGGCGGTGCCGAGGGCCTCGGTCGAGCGCGTCAGTTTTGCGTCCGTTTGCCGCGGCATGGCCGCAAAGAAGACATCGTGCATCTTGCCGCGCTCAAATCGGATCGCTCCGCAGATGTTGCGGATCTGCTCGATGAGCGTGGGTTTGTCGGCGGAGATTTGCTGACCGAATGTGGCGCGAAGCGCGTCGAGTTTTTCGGCAAACGCCTTTGGCTGCAAATAAACGAGCAGGGCGTATTCACTGGGCATGTGACCGACCGCGCCTCGATATGCCTCGTCAGATTGGAGCGCGGATTGTCGATCTTGCTTCACGGCATCCGCTCGGTCCAGCAGAGCTTCAAGCTCGGACACATCGTTTGCGGCGAAGAACCATTGTTGTGCGTAAGTTGTCGCCAAAGTCATACCGCCTGCAGAGACAGCTTCGATCTCGTGTCGTCCGTGCGTCGTTTTCTCGCGCGTGGCGTTGCGGTTTCGGTGCAGCAAGTTAGCGCGCCATTTTCCGATGATTTGCTCCACTGCGGCTTGCCGGCCACGGAACCGGAAACCTGCGAGCAACCGCGGCTTGTTGTTCTCGATCGAGGTGAGCGCCGCGAAAGCGTCCTTCGGATCGAGCTGTTCGATATCTTTGAACGCTTGCCTAGCGGCATCCGCCTTTGGCGCGGTGTCCAGCGGTTTACGCAAGAAATCCTGAACAGCCGGCTCGCGATAGAGCTGGTAAAGGTCGGATTGATGCCATTGATCCCGCATCCGAGCGAAATCCGGGGCATGCGCAAAAAAAATCGTTTCGCGGGGCAATAGTGTGGCGACCGACCGTGCAGCCGCCGTAGTTCTGGAGATGTAAAGCCAACCGGCGATTGCCAAAACGGCGAGCGCGAGCGCGAACAGGAGGAATCGTCGCATGGAAAGGCAACTGTAGGGGCCGCTCTCCTCGGCAGCAAACGCTCAGGCGCGCGGATGAAATTGTCGATGGACGGCTTTCAGCCGCTGTTGATCGACGTGGGTATAAACCTGGGTTGTGGAGATGTCCGCGTGGCCCAGCATTTCCTGAATGATGCGCAGGTCCGCGCCGTTGCCGAGCAGATGGGTGGCGAAACTATGCCGGAGCAGATGTGGATAGACGTTCGTCTCGAGTCCAGAGCGCTGCGCAATTTGTTTCACGATCTGCCAAACGCGCCCGGTCGTAAGTCTGGTACCACGCGCAGACAGAAAGATTTCGCTGCCGGTTGCACGTTTCATCAGTTTCGGCCGCTCGAGCGACAAGTACGCCGCGAGTGCTTCTGCTGCTTTGCGACCCACGGGTACGAGGCGCGTCTTGTTGCCTTTGCCTATGACGCGCAGAATTCGTTCTTGGGCATTGAAATTCTCGAGCCGCGCCGCGGTCAATTCCGAGATGCGCAGACCGCTGGCGTAGAGCAATTCGACAATCGCATGGTCGCGCAAGCCAAGTGGCACCTTAGTATCGATACTGTCGAGTAGTTGCTCGACCTGTAATTCGTTGATCGTATCGGGCAAATAACGTTCGATCCGTGGCAATGCGAGCGCCTCGGCCGGGTTGTCAGCGATCTCACCGCGAGCGGCGAGAAAACGGAAGAAGATTTTGAGCGCAACGACGATCAATTTGATGGACGCGGCCGCGAGTCCATTTCGTTTCCGCTCCGCCAGATAATCGGACAAGATAGCCAATGTAACTTGGCGTGGGTTGTCGATCCTGTGTTTCGCCTTGCACCATTGCGCGAATTCGGTGAGCGAGCGCTGGGTTGAGAGCTGGTAGTTGTTTGAGAGCCCGCGCTCGACGGCGAGAAACCGGATGAAGGCATCCAGTGCCTGCTCCATTGCGGACAAGATCAACTGTTCGGCCGTATTGGCAAATATCGGGAGTTTTCCGGTTGCTGGGGAACATTCGCGGCGATTGCGAGGTTATTGACAAGCGAAGGTTAAATGTTCGATGCTTTAACGGGGATGAGCTTGGATCTGAATAGCCTGCTTCGGGATTGGCCGCATGAGCCGGGCGCGATCAAGGTACGCAAAATTGCCGGGTTGGATGGGCGCGAGAAGTTGCAACTGCGCATTGATCTTGGGGTGCTGCAAATGGAAATGAGCGGGCGACCCGACGGTGCGCGGCCGCACGGTTTTGAATCGCTCCTGGCGTATCATCAAGACCGTGCTGCGCGCGCGGAAAGCACGGGAGAAGAATACGAGCTCAGCGCCGAGCAGTGCACCGAGCTTCAGCAGGAGGGCATCCAGTATTACCATCGTTATCTCAGCTTGTTTCAAATCAACGATTTCGGCGGCGTGGTGCGCGACACGCAGCGGAATCTCGATCTTTTCGATTTCGTGATTGCGCACAGTGATCGCGAGGAGCTGGCGTGGGGTTTGCAGCAGTTCCGGCCCTACGTGCTGATGATGAATACGCGCGCCAAGGCGTCCATCTTTCTCGGCGCGGGGAAGTTTCCGGAAGCGATCCGCGAAATCGAGCGCGGCCGGGACGCGATCCTCGACTTTTTCCAGCGCTCGAATTTTCCGGAACTAGCGGCGAAGAGCTCGGAAATTGCGTTTTTGGAGGAATGGCTCGAGGAAGTGCGAGCGAAACGGCCGCTCTCCAAGCTCGAGCTGATGCAGCGAGAGATGGAAACAGCGATCGCAAGGGAGCTCTACGAGCGGGCAGCCGAAATTCGGGACGCGATCAAGCTGCTAAAGACACAGCAGTCGGTCTAGCCATGTGAGCTTATTGCGACCGGCTCGTTGCTGGCCGGTTTAGGGCGCTAACCCTCCGCAAACTGTTTTGCCACGACGAAGGCGTGCGGTGCCGGATCAAACCTGCAGTTCGACGCATTCTGCGGTTCGTCCAAATTGGCGACATTCGCGCGGAAAAATGGCCGTTTCGCTCATACTAGAGGCATGTTTCTAGCTTTTAGAGCCGGCCGTGCTGGAACGCGCTCTGTCGGACGAAGAACATAACCAGATCCTCCAAACGATCGAGATGTTTGAGGCCATCACTCAAACACAACCCGACGATTATCAGTCACTGGAGATTCTGAAGGAAGCCTACCAAAAGGTTGGGCGGCAGGAGGATTTTGTCCGCGTCTCGCGCCGGCTGGCCGAATGCTATTTCAGCGCCGGTGCTCACAGCAACGCCATGCGCGAATGCGAGGCGATTCTGCTCAACGAACCGAACGCGCCAGACATCTTGGCCATGCTGGGCGAAATCGAGACCCGCCTGCAAAGCTCCGGCGAAGCGATTGTCGGCGCACCAGGCAATAATGGCGCGCTGGACGACACTGACGGTTCCCTCATCGACATTGGCAGTCGCGCCGGCAAAGTCGGCAAGCTCGCGAATCTGCACGAGCGCGGCGACGATCATCTCGCGAAATTTTTGATCGTCCAGCAGCTCTTTGCCGAGGAAGAGGTGAGCTCGGCGCTCGAGACCGTGACGCTGCTGAATAAGGAGCTGAGTGGACAAGCCTTAGCCGCATCGCTGTTGGATCAGCTTTGCAAGGCGGACAATGCGCGGCTGGAAGCGGTGCTCTCCGCTTTGATCGATCGGACGAAGTTCGCCTATGTGCCGCTCGAATACTACGACATCGACCGGCAGATCGCGCCGATGCTGCCGGATTATCTCACGGTTGGCCGGTTATTTGTCCCGTTCGATCTGGTCAGCCGCACGGTGATGGTGGCGTGCTGCAATCCGTTCGATTCCACGGGTCGGGAAGCATTCCAGCAGTCGGTCGACTACACGGTGGCGTGGTACTTGGCACGGCCATCCGCAATCGTCAAAAACCTGCAGTCTATCTATCGCCTCGATGCGCGGGTGTAAGCGTTCACGGTCATGAGAAGTAAATCTTTCGCCGAACGTATTGCCGACGTGCTCATTGAGGACGGGCTGCTGCTCCCCAATCAGCTTGAGGAAGCCGTCAACATTCAAAAAACTGAAGGCGGCCGGTTGCTGAAAATCCTGACCGATCGACAATTTGTCACCGAGCAAGACATGGCCTTCAGCATGGGCCGGTGTCTGAACACGCCTCCGGTCAATCTGAGCAAGCTTCGCGTGCCCGAAGAAGTGATGTCGCTCGTGCCGCGAGAAATGGCCAAGGCAAACAAGCTGGTTCCGATCGCGCGACTCGATGGCAAGCTGTTCGTGGCCATGGCCGACCCGACGAACGTGCTCGCAGTCGATGATCTGAAACGGCGGGTGCAGCTCGAGATCGTGCCGATGATCGCGACCGAGCAGGCGGTGAATGACGTGCTGAGCGGCATCCACACTTCCAGCGCCAACATGAGCCAGGTGCTGAAAAAGGTCGCAGAAGAAGCTGCGCAGACCAGCGAAGTCGAAGTCCATGCGGCCAAGCACGAGGAGATCGATCTCGACCGGTTGGCGGCCGACAGCGAGGACGCGCCGGTCATCAAAATCGTAAACCTGGTCCTCGTCCAGGCTATGAAGGAAAAGGCGTCCGACATTCACATCGAGCCGTTTCAGAATTCGCTCAAGCTGCGTTACCGCATCGACGGCGAATTGGTCCTCGCCGAGTCGCCGCCAAAAGCGCTCCAACTCGCGATCACCTCGCGCATTAAAATTCTCGCCGGCCTGAATATTGCCGAGCGCCGTCTGCCGCAGGACGGTCGCTTCCGGATCAGGGTGATGGGGAAGGAAGTCGATCTGCGAATCTCGATGTTGCCGACCGCGCACGGCGAAAAAATTGTGATCCGCATTTTGGACAAAGCGTCGCTCACGGGGGGCATCGACCAGATGGGCATCGACGCCGACACGCTGTCGAAATTCCGCAAAGCGATCGACGCACCGCACGGGATGATTCTCGTAACTGGCCCCACCGGCTCGGGTAAAACGACGACCCTTTATTCAGTCCTGCACGAGCTGAACAATCCGGCTTACAACATCGTGACGGTTGAAGACCCGATTGAGTACGAGCTGATGGGCATCAACCAAGTCGCCGTGCGCAGCGATATCGGCCTGGATTTCTCGTCCGCACTGCGGTCGATCCTCCGCCAAGACCCCGACATCGTGATGGTCGGCGAAATTCGCGACAACGAAACGGCCGACATCGCGGTGAAAGCCGCCCTTACCGGTCACCAGGTTTTGAGCACTTTGCATACGAACGACGCCGCGGGCGCCATCACCCGCCTCGATGACATGGGTATCGAGCCCTTCCTCATTTCCAGCTCCATCCTCATGGCCTGCGCGCAACGTTTGGTCCGGCGCATCTGCACGAACTGCCGCGAAGAATTTGTCCCGGAGCTGGAGATTTTTGAGCGACTCGGAATAGAGCAAACCAAGGGGACCGTGTTCTATCACGGCACCGGCTGCGACCGCTGCAAAGGGCGCGGTTATCTTGGACGCGTGGCGATTGTTGAAGCGCTTCCGGTGAGCGAAGCGGTTCGCCGGTTGATCATCAAACGCGCCTCCGCCGCAGTCATTAAAAACCAGGCGATGAGCGAAGGGATGAAGACGCTGCGCATGGTGGGCGTGGAGAAAGCGGTCGAGGGTGTGACAACGCTGGAGGAGATCTGGCGTGTCACTTCCGAGGATCATTAGGATGAAAATTCCATTCTCTGGTCTATACGAAAAACTGCGCTCTCGCGTCTCAGCGCCATCCGCTGCGTCGCAGCGGCCGGTCGTCAGTCAACCGGTGGTGAAAAGTGGAACGAGCTTGAGCAAAACGGTTCTGCCGAACACGACGCGCAAAGTAGCTGAACCTGACCCGCTGCAAACCGCGGCAGGAGTTTTAGCCAAAGCAGCGTCACAATCAGCCGTCCGCATCGAGGCGGTGCCGTTTACTGCGTCGACAAAGCCGCGGGAAACCTCAGAACGCTCCGCGGTAAAGCTTGAGGCGAAAACCGAGCGCGCGATTTCATTATGCCTGGACGACATCCTCGACCGGCTGCCGCCGGGCGTCGTGAAAGCGCGCGAGAGTTTCGATCCAAAGCGCCACATTTTGCTCAAGGCGTCAGAACTGGAAAAGGGGATGGCAAGTGGCAAACCTGCGGTCGCGCTGACCAATATTTACCAGCAAGTGCCAGAGGTGTTTTTGCACGCCCCCGCGGCGACTGACTCCACCACGGTGTATCTGCCGTTCGAGAAAGTGCTCGCGCAGTTCATGAGCTTACAGGTGCGATCGGATCAGGAGCACGAGCAGGTCGTTCCGCACGTGGAAACGCCGATCCTGCAAGTCACGCTCGAAGATAAGGACCGCTTCGGCACACCGATCGAGCCGCTGCAAAGTTCGTCGGCGCCCTCGGCGCGCGCCGCGTCTCCTACTACCAGTAGCATCCCTGCTGCGGAAGCAAAAACGACAGCAGTTGCAACTCCGAAACCGCCCCCCATTCGGGCGCCAATTCCTCTAGTCGCCAAACTGCCGCTCGCTCCTGCCACTCGGTCGCAGCCAGGCGAAGCGGCGGCGCCTTCAGTAGAGCTTCCACCGAACGGGACGGGTGTGCCCGCCTCTGAGAGAGTTCCAGCCTCAAGCGGGCCGCCCGCCCCAATTACGCCAAGCTCGCCACCACCACCGCCGATTCCGTTCAAAGTTCCGCCGCCAGCGAGTGACATTCGGCCAAGATTCATCCGCGTGCCGGGAGTCGAGCCCAGCGAGGGAGCCAGCTCCACGCAAAAGCTAACGCCTTCGCGATCGCCTGACCCGACCATCGCCTTGACGCTGTTACCCATTCTTGAAGAATTGCCGCCTTTTCAATTGAGTGGTAGTCCGTCTGTCGTCCCGGACGATGTGCGCATCCGCTTGCCACTTTCGCTCATTGAGCCTCAACTGGCGACCGGCTGCGTAACAGTTCCGGCAAAGGTGTTGCAAAAGGCGATGCCTGCGGAGTACCGCAGCCTCATCAAAAGCGATACGGCGGAGACGCCGATTTCGTTGTCGCTATCCGAGGTATTGAAGCATGTGCCTGTGGCTCTTCTGCGCAGACGTGAGGATCAGGAGCAACCGCCGGCCGTGGAAAACGTCGAGACGCCGATCTCAATCGCTGCCGACGAAGATGCCAAACGTTTAGCTGAATCGAGGCAGACCCGCTCTGATAAACGGGCCGAGGGAGTGCCGATTAAGTTCGAGAGGGATACAGTCACTGCGGAGGCGAAAAACACGGAAGCTGCAGAGGAGCGCCTCGAGCAGCCGGAGCAGCCACTCGACGCGCGGACTGTTGTGGCACGGGCAAACGCTTTGCCGGGCGTGGCGGTATGCGCAGTCACTTTTGCCGACGGCCTGAATCTTGCCGGCAATCTGCCCGCCGAGCTCGGCGCGGACGGACTCTGCGCCTTGGCCGCTTCGCTCCTGCAAAAGATCGACAATCACCTGCACGAGCCTAAAATCGGCCCGCTCGTGGGCATGACCCTGCACGCGGCGAAATCGATTACGTTTCTCCGGCGCGACAACATCGTGCTCGCCGCGTTGCATAGCGGAGACGATTTGCCGACTGGAACGCGCGAGAAGCTCGCAACGCTCGTTGAGAAGCTTTCCCGCACTTACGCCGAATCGGAACCTGCCCATGTCCATCATTAATTACGCCAGCCGCGAGATACAGTTTAAGGTTGTCTATTACGGCCCGGCGCTCTGCGGAAAAACGACTAATCTTAATTACATCCATCAGCGTATCACTCCGCAAAACCGCGGCGATCTCATCTCGCTCGCCACTGCTGCCGATCGCACCCTGTTCTTCGATTTTCTTCCGCTCAACGCCGTGGTCATCAAAGGCTTCGTCACCAAGTTCCAGCTCTATACCGTGCCGGGCCAGGTGATCTACAACGCCACCCGTCAGCTCGTTCTGCGCAGCGTTGATGGCGTCGTTTTCGTTGCCGATTCGCAGTGGGAAAAGATGGAGGAGAACGTCGAGAGCTTTAAAAACCTGGCCGATAATCTGGCGCAGCAGAATGTGTCGATCGACGAAGTGCCCTGCGTGCTCCAGTACAACAAGCGCGATCTGCCGAATATCGCGCCGATCAATTACATGGAGTACGTGCTGAACAACGGCAAGAAGCGGTTGCAGAGCTTCGAAGTGATTTCCAGCACTGGCCAGAACGTCTTCGCCAGCCTCAATGCTGTTTCGCAGACTCTGCTGCACAAATTCAGCAAGCAGGATGACGCGCCGCAGCGTGCGCCGGCGCCCGTGGCAACCCCCATCGAATCACCGCTCGGCCGGCCACACAGCGCGCCGGTATGAACGCGATTCCGGTCCTGACGATTGAAGATGTCGCCGCGGTCGACGGCGTGCTCGAAGATTTTTTGCGTAAAACCGAAGCGGACCTGACGGTGGTCATCGATCGCGGCGGTAACGTCATCTCGCAATTTGGCGATATGGACGTCACCGATGTGACCGTAGTTGCCGCCCTCGCCGCAGGCTCATTCGCAGCAACACGCGAACTGGCACGCAGAATCGGCGAGCTCGAGTTTAACGCGCTCTATCATCAAGGCAACGGCACGCACATCTTCATGAACTCGGTCGACGAGGACACAATCATGACGACCGTGTTCGGCCGAGGCACCACCGTAGGGCTCGTCAGGTTCTATTCGGCGGCGGCCGCGCAACGGCTCGCCGAGATCCTCAAATCGCTCCGGCACAAATCGCCGACGCTCAAGCTGGCGCCCGTCTCGAGCGCGACCGTGTTCGCTGATCGTTAGGATCCACCGTTTCGCTAACGGTGCGGCGGCAGGCCGTACGGTCGACAATCAGTCGTCCACGCTGCGCTATGACTCGAAGGCGGTTGTCACAAGCGCGGCGTTGTGCCCCCCGAAGCCGAACGAATTGTTCAACGCGACTCGGACCGTTCGTTCCTGCGCCACATTGGGCGTGTAATTGAGATCGCACTGTTCGTCGGGATTTTCGAGGTTGATCGTCGGTGGAATAACTGAATCGCGGATGGCCAACGCGCACACGACCGTTTCAACCGCGCCCGCCCCGCCTAACAAATGGCCGGTCATCGATTTGGTGGCACTGATCGATACGTCGTAAGCCTTCTTGCCAAAGACTTTCTTAATGGCTTGCGTTTCGCTGATGTCGCCGAGCCCTGTCGAGGTGGCATGGGCATTGATGTAGTCAACCTCATCGGGTGAAACGCCGGCGTGCTCCAGCGCCAGTTGCATCGCACGCGCCGCGCCCTCGCCTTCGGGCGGCGGTGCGGTCATGTGGTAGGCGTCAGCCGATACGCCGTAGCCGGACAGCTCGCAGTAGATTTTCGCGCCGCGCGCCCGGGCGTGTTCGAGCTCTTCCACCACGACCACACCCGCGCCCTCGCCCAAGACAAAACCGTCGCGGTCACGGTCGAACGGTCGCGAGGCGCGTTCGGGTTCGTCATTGCGCAGACTGAGCGCTTTCATTGCCGAAAATCCGGCGAGCCCGATGGGAACTATAGAGGCCTCAGAGCCGCCGGCCAGGAAGATGTCGGCATCGCCAAACTTGATCGTGCGCCACGACTCTCCGATCGCGTTGTTCGACGTGGCACAGGCGGTGACGATGCAGAGGTTCGGCCCCTGCAGTGCGTACTCCATCGAGATAAGGCCGCTGGCCATGTTGCTGATCAACATTGGAATCGTGAATGGCGACGTCCGTGACGGACCTTTGGTGAGCAGGATTCGGTATTGATCTTCTAACGTTTTCAGGCCGCCAATGCCGCTGCTCACGATCACGCCAAAGCGCTCGCGATTCGTTCTTTCTAGATCGATCCCGGCATCCTGCAGCGCCATTTTCGCCGCCGCCAGGGCGAGCTGCGCGAAGCGGTCCGTACGCCGCACGTCTTTGGCATTTTTGAAATACCGTTTTGGTTCAAAGCCGCGGACTTCCCCTCCTATTTTGCAATCGTGCTCACTCGTGTCGAAAGCTTCGATATGGCGAATCCCGCTGACGCCGTTCTTCAGGTTTGACCAGAAGGTCTCGACGTCGTTGCCGAGCGGAGTGACCGCACCCAAACCCGTAATGACGACTCTGCGATCGGTATTCATCAAGTGACGAGTGATTAGTGACGGGTGACGAGAAAAGAGCGCGCGGTGACAAATAGCTCGTCACTCATCACTCGTCACCTGTCACCTCACTTTGTGCCCATCCCGACACTTTGCACGGCTTGAAAAAGTTTGCCTTCGGTGCGGATCGATGGTGCGATGATGATCTCCGTCTGCTGAAATTCCGACAAATCGCGCGCGCCCACGTTCCCCATGCAGGTCGTGATTGCGCCGACGAGATTCTGGCTGCCGTCGTCCACTTCCGCCGGGCCGAACAAAATTTGCTTCAGAGGCCCAGTTGTTCCCACTTTAATGCGCGTGCCGCGTGGAAGGTTCACATGCGGCGTCGCCATCCCCCAATGGTAGCCGCAGCCGGGCGCCTCCTGCGCTTTGGCGAAGGCGCTTCCGACCATCACGGCGTCCGCGCCGCTGGCGAGCGCTTTGCACACGTCGCCCCCTTTGCTCATCCCCCCGTCGGTGATGATCGGCACGTAACGCGCCGTTTTTTTGAAATAGGCATCGCGGGCTGCGGCGCAATCCACCGTGGCGGTGACTTGCGGCACGCCCAGCCCAAGGACACCCCGCGACGTGCACGCCGCTCCCGGACCAACACCGACCAAGACCGCAGCCGGACCACACTCCATGATGTCCAGCGTCACGTCATAGCCAACCGTGTTGCCGACGATCACCGGTATGCGCATCTCGGCGCAAAATTTTGGCAGATCCAGCGATTTATATTCCGAGGAAATGTGCCGCACCGTCGAAACTGTGCTTTGCACGACGAAAACATCCGCGCCCGCTTCCTGTGCAATTTTCCCGAATTGCTCGGCGCGCTGCGGAATGCAGCTCACCGCCGCGAGTGCGCCGCCGTCTTTGATCTGGCGGATGCGTGCGGCAATCAGCTCTTCCTGCACCGGCTCCTGGTAAATTTTCTGCAATAAGCCGGTGATCTGCGACCTGTTCGCTTCGACGATTTTTTGCAGGACCTCTTGCGGATTTTTATAGCGCGTTTGCACTCCTTCGAGGTTGAGCACGGCTAAGCCGCCGAGCTTGCCCATGGCAATGGCAAAGCGAACATCGACAACTCCATCCATCGCGCTTGCCAGGATCGGGATTTTGAGCTCGAGCGGTGCACCGTCCTTGCGCGGCAGGCGAAACGTGATGTCGACCTCGTTTGGATTGATTGTCACCCGGCCCGGCACAAGCGCAATTTCATCGAAGCCGTAGGTCACCCGCGCTTTACGGTTACGGCCGATCCACATTCCCATTTGCTAGATGCGCTCCAGTTTAAATCGTTCGTTTAAGCTCCCGCAGCGCGGGCACCGCGGAAGCAACGTGTCGGTACGGTCTTCGAACTCGAACGCGCACATCGCGCAACGCACGCGATGCTGTAAAGCTCGGCGTTCGCGTCGCCCGCGCTTCCACTCTCCCACTATCCAAAGGAGAAAAACCGCCGCAAGAAAAAGCAGCAGGTAAATCGAGACCAGCGCGGCGAGGCTGACGCGGATCACTGTGCGCTGGTCGCGGCTCCTGAGTTTGCCCGCGGTCGGTCGATGTCCGTTCCCCACTCAACAGTCGCGAGGCCCCACGTGACGCTGCCTTCGTCTGTCTTGCCGGCTGTCGATCTTACGGGGAATCGGCAGAGCACGAGATGCTGCCGCGCCTGCTCGTCGAGGGCTGCATCGCCGGATGAGTTTATCGTAAAACAGTGCTGAATCTCACCGCGCGCGTTCACTGCCACCCGAAATTGCACGGCCTGCGGCGGTTCATGTGTAGTCACGGTAAACTTTGTGTGGGAACACGTTGCAGCACCGATTGCGGCCAGTTCGTCCGAAAACAAAACCGTCGTGGAAAATTCGCGACCTCGCGGCGGAGGTTTGGGATGGATAATGGAGACCGGACCGGGTGGCTGTGCACTCGGGACGTGTAAGTCCATTATTAGTGGCGGCAGTTGTTGAATCGCCGGCTCGTTCGCCAAGTAGGAAGGCACGTGCTCCACCTTCGGCAGCGCGCGTAGACGCGATTCTGGCGGGCGTTGCGTGGCAAAGGCGAGCGCAGGATCTTCCGCCTCAATCCGGTACAGCAGATTGCGGCCCTCTTCCGAGCTCGGCGAAATCACACTCACCCGCGCCGGCGGAGGCAAGATTGCAATCGTCGGTGGGTAAACAATCTGAAACAGATAAAAACAAAATGCGTGGCCGAGGAATGATGCTGTGACAAAACCGAGCATCGTGAAATCACGGCGGTGCGGCGGGTCCCAATCGAAGATCAAGCGTGGGAATTCGTCGGCAGCGGCAGCGTTCACGGTGGCGGAGCTGTCGCCAAGGCGACAGAAGCGATTCCGTGCTCCAGCGCGGCGTTCGCCACTTCAGCGACGGTTTCGTACGGCGTCAGCCGATCGGCCCGGATCACGAGTGATGTGCCGTCGCGCTTGGCCGCATCGAACAATGGTCCAAGTTGCTCAACGGTTACTTTTTGATCGCGAAAGTAAATTGCCGCTACAGCGCCTCCCGTGATGCTCACGATCTGCTGGTTTGGCTGCGGCCCGAGCGTGAAGCGTGAGAACGGCAGTGATACGGCAATCCCAGGTTGTAAAAGGAAGTTCGACCCTAGCAACAAAAAGAACACAATAATGAAAAGCACGTCCAGCAACGGAAATACAAGCAGCCAGCCGAAGTTGTATTCTTTTGTGCGGGTGAGCTTCATTGCACGGTTGTCGGTTCTCGGCCTAACGAATTGTTGCCCACCACGAATCCGTCGAGCAACAAGTTGATGTCAACGATCCAGCCGCACCTCGGCTTCGCTTCTCTGCTCCGGCTGCTCAAAGCTGATGATCCCGCCAATCGGACGCGTTTCAGTCAGCAGATGCATGATCTCAATGCCGGCACGTTCCATTTCGTGCAGCATCGTGTTGACGCGTGAGGAAAGATAGCTGTAGGCAACAAACGTGGGCGTCGCGACCACCAGACCCGCTGCCGTCGTGAGCAAGCTCTTGTAAATCCCGCTCGAAAGCTCAGTCACGGTGGCGTAGCCACCGTGGGACGAAATTGTGCCGAAGGCATCGATCATTCCAGTCACTGTGCCGAGCAAACCCAGCAGCGGCGCCAAAAAAGCGAGCGTGGCGAGCACGCCGAGATAGCGTTCGAGCTTCGGCACTTCGAGTTGCGCGGCTTCCTGCACGATCTCCCGCAACTCTGAGCGCGGCGCGTCATGGCGGATGATCGCGGCGTGAATCACCCGCGCGATTGGCCCCGGTGTACCGGCCGATTCGTGTAGCGCCTCGGCGAAATTGCGGCGCTGGATCAAATTCGTAAGTCCCTTCAAGAACTCGCCGACATTGATGCTGGCACGGTGAAAGTAGAACAGCCGCTCTGCGAATACCGCGATTGAGATTATGCTGCAGACCAGAATCGGCCACATCAGCAGGCCGCCCTTCTGGATGTACTCAATCATCGGATTCGTTGATGTAGACTTTTTTACCCGCCGTGGCAAGGAGCTCGCGTTTAGCGTCCGTTTTTGAGACGCGGCTTCACTGAAGTCGGCGTCGCTGGCGCGAGCGGGGCCACACGACTGATTAGTTTACCGTCGGCATCGAAAACCGAGTAGCCCGTCGGCTTTCCGCCCCCATCATAGTTGTAAACAATTTTGTGCAACACAGCGTCGCCCTCACTGAATTGCGTTTCCTCCTCAAGTTTTCCTGCGCTGTCGTACTTGTAGCGGCTCTTGAAACGCAGCTTTCCATCCGGGGCGAAGACCAGCGCGCTCGCGAAGCGCCCGCTATCGTCCAACTGGTAGTGAATCTTCTCCCGCAGTTTGCCATCCGCATCTGTCGCTGTCGCCGTCGCCGTATGCTTGGCGTCGTTGAATTTGTAAACTGTGCGCGAGCCATCCTGATTAACTGACATGGTCAGGCGAACGGGGGTATTGCTGTCCTCGCCGGCCTGGCCGAAAATAATTGTCCGCGCGGCGAGAAACGCCGCGCATGCGATTGTCGATCTTGCAAAGGGCGACATGGGCGAGGGGAAGAGATAGTAAAACGCGGGCAGGCAGCTGCAAACAGGGGGCATTAATTTTTATTGACGCTTGGCACGCGAGGTGGTTTAAAGTGGGGGAAAGTGGGTCAGGATGGATCGTAACTCCATTCCCGCATGCCGTCACCTTCGCCAACTCAATCTTTCTACGCCGGTGAATTTCGTCACTTCATCGACGAGAAAAATCGCATCACCATTCCATCACGCTGGCGCCGCCGTGAGGGTGAAGAGTTCATTCTTCTCCCCGAAGCGAGTCATCAATTCCTGCTCGTTATGTCACCGGACGAGTTCGCGCGCATGAGCTCGGCTGCGGAAAATACATCGAACGTTTCCGCGCGCGATCGCCGCGTTTTCTTGCGGCAATTGCATTCGCGCGCGCAACACGCCGCGGCCGACCGACAGGGTCGGCTCGTTTTGCCGGAAGAACTTTGCAAGCAAACCGGCCTCAAAGGCGAGGTCGCTCTCGTTGGTGGCCGCGGCCGGTTTGAGATTTGGAATTTGCAGCGCTGGAAACGCGCACACGAGGAGGAAACGCCCACGTATCAGCACGTCGCCGGTGTGATCGGCCTCTAAACAATGCCACCGTCCAAACTAGAACTAAATCAAATATGAATGCATTGCTCTTTGAACGACCAGTCTGGTTTGCGACCGGTCCGCTCGTGCTGGAAGAGGAGGCGCAGGACATGGAGGATTTTACCTATCACCGTCCGGTACTAGCCCGCGAAGTTATCGAGTTGCTCGCGCCGAAACCCGGCTCACTCGTGATCGACGCCACGTGCGGCGGCGGGGGACACACCGAAGCGATCCTCGCCGCTGGCGCGGATGTGCTTGCACTCGACCAGGATCCCGACGCGATCGAGTACGCGCAGAAGGAACTCGCTCGCTTTGGCGGTCGCGTCACACTGCACCAGGCCAACTTCCGTCACGCCGACAAAATTCTCGACGAGCTTGGAATTGCGAAAGTCGGCGGCGCACTTGTCGATCTTGGCGTGTCGTCGCGCCAGCTCGAAAACGCCGAGCGCGGGTTCAGCATGATGCGCAATGGCCCCCTCGACATGCGCATGGACCCGCGCACGGAGCTAACCGCCGCAACGATCGTCAACAACTACAGTGAAGAAGAGCTCACCCGATTGTTTCGCGAGCTCGGTGAAGAACCGGCCGCGCGTCGCATTGCCAGTATTATCGTCAAAGAACGCAAAACCACCCCATTTCGGGAAACGCTTCAGCTCGCGCGGGCGATCGAAAAAGTCGTGGGCCGCCATGGCCGCCGACATCCCGCCACGCAGGTGTTTCAAGCATTGCGGATGCAGGTGAACGACGAGCTCGGCGCGCTTCCTGACGGTTTGCGCGTGATGACCGAGCGGCTTGAGCCGGGCGCACGCATCGCGGTCATTGCTTTCCATTCGCTCGAGGATCGAATCGTCAAAAACTTCTTCCGCGACCACAGCCGCGACTGGCTCGACCGGCCCGAATGGCCCGAGCCACGGCGCAATCCGGAGTACGATCTCAAAATAATCACGCCCAAGCCGATTGAACCCGGCGAGGAAGAACAACGCGCCAATCCCCGCTCGCGCAGTGCGAAGTTGCGCGTTGCGGAAAAACTTGCATGAACCGCTCGCGGCGAAACTGGAACACGGTCGATGCGGCATCGTTGGTTCGCTGGCTTGTACTCACAGCCTTTCTGGCGCTGACCGGCCTCAGCTACGTGTATCTGACGTTGCAACTTTACCATCTCGGCGACCGCAAGAAGGCGCTCGAAAACGAACTCGTCAGTTTGCGCAGCCAGAATGATGTGGTCAGTGCACAGATTGCCGCGTTGACATCACGCATCGCGCTGCAAAGACGGCTCAAGGAAGGTTACTTGAAGATGGTGCCAATTACTGAGCGCAATATTGTGCGCCTGACGGTCCCGGCGCGTTCTGCCGATGAAGATCGTGTCCAGCCGGTCGCAAACCAAACGGTGCACCGATGAAATGGAATAGCCGCGTCCGCTGCGCACTCGTCGGCCTGGCGTTCACTGCGCTGTTCAGCGCTTTTTCATTTCGCTTGGTCTATCTGCAAATCATCAAACACGAGGAGTACGCCGGTCTCGCCGCCGAGAAGCACGGCGACAAACAGATCATCCGCGCAGAGCGTGGCGAGATTTTCGACGTGAACAATGAAGTGCTCGCGCACAACGTGCCGGTGGAAACGGTCGTCGCCGACGGCACGCACCTGAATGATCGCGATGCCACTGTCGATCTTGTCAGCGCCGAATTGAACCTGCCTCGGCACGAAGTCCGGGAAAAACTGGCGGGCGATCGCCGTTACGTCGTGATCAAGCGGGATGTGCCAAGAGCCGTGGCGGAGTCACTACGCAGCCAACTGCGGGCGCGGAATCGCCGCGGCATCTACTTCGAACATGACGCCAGCCGCATTTATCCGAACGGCTCGATGCTCTGTCACGCTATCGGTTTTACTGATTTCGAACATCGCGGCATTCAAGGCGTGGAAGCTTCGATGGAGGAATACTTGCGTGGCCAGGACGGCTACCGCTTCATCGAGCACAATTGCGCCGGCCAGGAGATTGTTCTCTATCGCGGGCAGGAACGTGCGCCGCGCAACGGCTACGACGTTCATCTCACGGTCGATCTTCATCTGCAGGACATTGTCGAAAACGAAATCGACGCCGCAGTGCGCGAATACCACCCGGCCAAGGCCACGATCATCCTGATGCGCCCGCGAACCGGCGAGATTCTTGCGATGGCAAATCGCCCGAACTTCGATCTCAACCAGCGCTCCCAAGCCGCGCCGGAGCAGATGAAAAACCGCGCCATAATCGATCTGATGGAGCCGGGCTCCACCTTCAAGATCGTCGCCGCAGCTGCGGCGCTGAATGAGCGCACAGTCAATCCCGACACAGAGATTTTCTGCGAGCACGGCCTCTGGAACTTCGGCGGCAGCGCACTGCACGATCATCGGAGTTTCGCCGATTTGAGTGTCAAAGACGTTCTGATCAAATCGAGCAACATCGGCGCGGCGAAGCTTGCCCTCGGCGTCGGCGAGCAGAAATTCTACGAATACATTCGCCGCTTTGGTTTTGGCGAACGCACCGGCATCGAGCTGCCCGGTGAGATCAGCGGCATGATTCGTTCGCCGCAATCGTGGAGTAAAATTTCGATCACGCGCATCCCGATGGGTCACGAGATCGGCGTCACTCCACTGCAGATGACGGCCGCGATGGCAACAATTGCTAACGATGGAAAACTCGTCGCCCCGCGCATTGTGAAGTCGATCACCACTCCAGACGGCAAAACCATCAGCTCGTTTTCACCAACGGTGGTGCGGCAGGTAATTTCTCCCCAGACGGCCAGACAGATAGGTGATGCGCTGCGCGGTGTCGTGAGCGATCGCGGCACCGCCGCAGCGGCCGCCATTCCCGGATTCACCATCGCCGGCAAAACCGGCACGGCGCAAAAGGTCGATCCGAAGGGCGGCTACGAAACTGGTAAATACGTTGTCTCCTTCAGCGGCTACCTTCCGGCCGAACATCCGGAGTTTGTCGGCTTCGTCGTGTTGGATGACGCGCACACGAGCAAGCCGGAGCTAAACTACGGCGGCCTTGTCGCCGGCCCGATCTTTGCGCGAATCGCCGAGAAAGCGGCGCGCTATCTCGACCTGCAACCCAGGGAGGAAATTCGCAGGGCGCTTCCAGTGGAGACGGTCGCTATCAGCAAGGCGGTGGCGCGTTGAGTTCGAATGGTTTCGCGAGTTGAACGCCTGGCGCGGACATGTTGAACGCGCATGCAGCTCGAGAAACTTCTCCGCGCCACCGCCGTCCGCCAGGTCATCGGGCCGCCTGATCGCGACGTGGAAAGCGTCGCGTATGACTCGCGGCGAGTGCAAACCAATTCGATGTTCGTCGCCCTCCGCGGCGAGAAAACGGACGGCCACCAATTCATCGGCCAAGCCATCGACCACGGCGCGTCGGTGATCGTCGCTGAGCGCGAAGAAAAACATCCGCGCGCCACCTGCATCGTTGTCGAGAACACGCGCATCGCGTTGGCCGACATCGCGGTCGCGTTTTATCGGCGGCCGGCCGAGCGACTGAAGCTCGCCGGGATTACCGGGACCAATGGCAAGACCACGACCACGTTTCTCCTCAAACACATTTGCGAAGAGGCGGGACTGCGCTGCGGTTTAATCGGCACAGTCCGCTATGAAGTTGCCGAACGCATTTTGCCGGCGACTCGCACCACACCCGAGTCACTCGATTTGCAGGAACTGCTCGCTGCAATCGTCAATGCCGGTTGTCGCGCCGCCACGATGGAAGTTTCGTCGCACGCGCTGGCGCAGGAACGCACGCGCGGCATCGAATGGGACGTGGCCGTTTTCACGAACCTCTCCCAGGACCATCTCGATTTTCACGGCACGATGGAAAGCTATTTCGAAGCGAAAGCGCGGCTTTTCACGGAGCTGTCGGCGCAGCAGAAGAAGCGCGAACCTGTCGCGGTCGTGAACATCGACGATCCTTATGGCGAACAGTTGCTCCGCAAGATCGACAATACCGTTTCGGTCATCACTTACGGCAGCGGGGTTCGCGCGAATTTTCGCGCTTCGAGTTACCGCGCGAGGTTTGGCAGCACGTCATATCAACTCGAAGCGCGCGGCCGCAGTTATCTTGTTCGGCTGCCGCTCATTGGTCGGTTCAATGTCGCCAATTCGATGGCCGCGCTCGCAGCCGCAACCGCGCTCGGGATCAATTTGCGTCAGGCGGTTCTGAGCCTGGCCAAATCGCCGCAGGTGCCGGGCCGGCTGGAAATGGTTCCGGCGAAACGAAAGTTCCAGGTGTTTGTCGATTATGCGCACACGCCTGACGCTCTTCTCAACGTGATCAAAACTTTGCGCGAGCTCGAGCCGCGGCGCTTGATTGTCGTTTTCGGTTGCGGTGGAAACCGCGACCGGCAAAAGCGTCCGCTCATGGCCGAAGTCGTCGATCGCAATGCGGATTATGCGATCATCACCTCCGATAATCCGCGCAAAGAAGATCCGGCGGCCATCCTCTCCGAAGTCGAAAAAGGTTTTCGATCCAATCACTTCGAGAAAATTGTCGACCGCACGCAAGCGATCAATCGCGCTGTCAAGCTCGTCCAGCCGCGCGACATTGTGTTGATCGCCGGTAAGGGCCACGAAACCTATCAGGAGTTCGCCGATCGGACGGTTCCATTCGATGATATTCAAGTCGCCCGCCGCGCGATCGAAAACCATCCGGTGGAATTTCAATGAATCGATTGTCGATCTTGCAAATTGCCGAATTCGCGGACGGCAAGCTCTCGGGCGACGCCGGTAGCACTCTCGTCGAGAAAATCAGTACCGATTCGCGCACTTTGAAACCCGGCGAATTGTTCGTCGCGCTGCACGGCGAAAAATTCGACGGCCACAAATTCGTCGAGGCGGCGGCGAACGCCGGCGCCGCCGGTGCTATTGTCGATGTTGCGTGGACCGGAAATGCTCCGGCTAAGTTCCCGCTGATTCGCGTCCAAGATACGCTGCAGGCGTACCAGAATCTCGCCGCAAAATATCGCGGCTCGCTCTCGCTGCGCGTGATCGCCATTACCGGCAGCAACGGCAAAACGAGCACGAAGGATTTCACCGCCGCGGTGCTCGCGCGAAAATTTCGCGTCACGAAAACGGAAGGGAATTTTAACAATCACGTCGGTCTGCCGCGCACGATCTTACAGGCTACGTCCCAGGACGAAGTCGCCGTTTGGGAAATTGGGATGAATCATCCCGGTGAAATCGCCGCCTTGGCGAAACTGGCTGCGCCCGACGTGGCGATTATTACGAACATTGGCCTCGCGCACATCGAGTTCATGGGTTCGTGCGAAGCAATCGCGCGGGAAAAAGGCGCGCTCGCCGAAGCAGTAGGCGCGAGTGGCTCCGTGATCTTGAATGCGGATGATCCGTTCAGCAAAAGCATCGCTCAACGCACAAACGCCAACGTAATTTTCGCCGGCACGAGTGGTGGGACGATTCGCGCGAATGACATCACGCAGAGCGCTGATGGTTCGGAATTCACCATTTCTGAAGGCGCGCACCGCTGCCGCGCGCA